>CAZPPM010000114.1:0-10810 GCA_964588445.1 uncultured Citrobacter sp. | reverse complement strand
GTGATGAGAAAATAGTAATGGTTTTATCTACCATAGCCGGAGTAATATCCAAATGTACTACCAGCCTTACACGGTTGGGTGCAATGGCATAGGCCAGTATGTTTTTTTCTTTCAGTTTTTCTACCATAGCCGGTGCGCCATCGTTTTGCTCTAGTTCAAAAATGATAATATTGGTCTCTACCGGTAATAGTTTTTTTACATCTGCTATACTTTCTATGCAGCCAGCAATAGCGGTGGCATGTTGATGATCAATAGCGAGCCGGTCAATGTTATTTTGCAAGGCATAAATACCTGCAGCAGCTATAAATCCAGCCTGCCGCATCCCTCCGCCAAAAACTTTTCTTATGCGGCGGGCTTTTTGAATAAATGTTTTAGTACCCAATAAAAGACTACCCACTGGGCAGCCCAGGCTTTTACTAAGACAAATAGAAATACTATCGAAAGCCGCACCATATTGTAGAGGCGTTTCATTTTTAGCTATTAATGCGTTGAAAAGTCGTGCCCCATCCAGGTGAAAAGCAAGCTGCTGCGAACGGCAAAAACGACTAATCTCTTTAATAGTTGTAAAATCATAACAACTACCACCACCACGATTGCTGGTATTTTCCAAGCAAATCAAACTGGTACGGGCGCGGTGTACATCATCAGGGTTAACGGCCTGCTGTACTTGTGCGGCTGTAATACGTCCTCTGTCGCCGGATAATAAACGAACAGATGCACCCGAGTTGAAAGCAATACCACCCCCTTCATACTGGTAAATATGCGCATCCGCATCGCAGATAACTTCATCCCCGGGTTGTGTATGGCATTTAATAGCGATTTGGTTAGTCATGGTGCCGGAAGGGCAAAAAAGAGCGGCTTCCATTCCAAACATCGCTGCTGCCATTGCTTCCAGTTGATTAACAGAAGGATCTTCGCCAAATACATCATCACCGCAAGCAGCTTGCGCCATTGCTTCCAGCATCGCTGCCGACGGCTTTGTCACCGTATCCGAACGAAAATCAATCATCATATTACTTTTTTGCTGCAATATAATTCGTTCGCTCCTTAAATTCGGCAGTTGGCGAACTATGAATCCTTCTTTATTTCTTTTAATATATACATTTGGTACATTGAGAGAACTTTTATTGCCAACAAATGTCACCGTTCATACTCTTTCTTGTTATTACAGGCTCCTGCCTCATGCTGGGCTTATCTGTGTATTTACTGTTTAAGTATCATACACTTTTTCCCGGGATAAAAAATAAATGGCTGCGCCAAAACCTTGCCGTGCAGGTGATAGGCTTTTGCTTTATGCTTTCGTTTTTGGGAATATCTTCTGAAGTAGTCATTCAGACGAGTAAAGTAGGTATCGCCAAAGCGCTATTACAGCAACTGATTCATTCCATAGTAATCGTAGCTTTTGTTTTTAACGTTGTGTGGTTGGTAAGTCGCTGGAATAAAGTACAAAACTTGTCATTTGTAAAGCGGCATATTGTCATCATCCTCACCATTATTATTGCCGCAGAGATTATATATACAGCTATTAATTATGTTACTAATGGTATGAAGTTTAGCCAGTTGGGCTATGCCCTTACGTTTGCTTTTTACAATGCTTGTGCTACGGGGCTTATTTACACCGCTTTGAATTATGCTGATTTGGATAGGAAACGTAAGCTGAATGAAAAAGAACTGGAACTGGAGCGCTTGAATGCGTTAAAGACAAAGGCAGAACTAGACGCATTACACTCTAAAGTCAATCCTCACTTTTTGTACAATGCCTTGAACTCCATCGCCGATCTTTCTATTACAGATGGAAAGAAAGCCAGAAAAATGACTATTGCCCTCGCTGATCTTTTTCGCTATAGTATTAATTACAGTAATAACAATTACTCCACCATCGCCGACGAGTTGGAAATGGCAGCCGTGTATCTGGAGATTGAGAAAATACGATTTGAGGATAAACTGAATTATACAATAGACGTAGATGAAGCGGCACGTTACTACCTGGTTCCCCGGTTTCTTTTGCAACCGCTTGTAGAGAATGCAGTGAAACATGGACTAAAAGCTACAGCAGCGATGACGACGATTGCCGTAAGCATACAATTACAAGAAGAAGCTATCGAGATTATTATTAGGGATACGGGACCTGCTTTTCCGGAAGAATTGAATCCCGGCTATGGATTAAAGAGTGTATACGATAAGTTGGATCTGCTTTTTCCCAATGCATATGAATTGCATCTGACAAATCATCCCGAGAAGCAACTAAGTATTTTGATAAAACAAAAATTGAAAAATGAACCTGCCGCTTAAAACGATAATTATTGATGATGAACCTGCTGCCCGCCGCCTGATGCGCAGCTTATTGGAAGAGTATGCTGATACTATTCAAATTATTGATGAAGCTGGTAGTGGTAAAGAAGCTATTGAGAAAATAGAAGCATTAGTACCGGATCTCATTTTTCTAGACATACAGATGCCGGATATTACCGGCTTTGAAGTGATTGAAACCCTTAAGAAAAAGCCCAGTATCATTTTTACAACAGCTTATGAGCAATATGCACTCAAAGCTTTTGAGACATTCTCTATTGATTATTTATTAAAGCCTATCAAGGAAGAACGGCTGAAAAAAAGCATTGATAAGTTGAAGTCCTTTGGGCAAATGAATTACAAGATAGATATGGGCGGCTTACAGGAAATAATACGGCAGTTACAGGCGCCACAAAAACCCACGGCTTTAACCATTCGCATGGGTGATCGTATTATATTGCTCAAGTTTGAAAATATAAGCTACCTGGAGGCAGAGGACAAGTATGTATTTGCTTATACAGTCGATGGGCAGAAATACCTGACCGATCAGTCGCTATCAGCGCTGACGGAGAAACTGCCCCCACAGTTTTATCGTATACAAAAATCGTATATCATTAATAAGGATCGCATCAAGGAAATGCACCGCCACCTCAATGGACGTTTTCTTTTTGTTATGGACGATAAGCCCGCAACCCGGCTCACCTCCGGTCGTACCTATTACGATGAGATCAAGGACAAGTTTGATCTATAATTCTTCTGCTAAAATCCATCCCGGATTTTCGATTATTTATAAGCTGAGGGGGCCATTACCACTGAACCATCAGTATTGCCCTTTATCATAAAACAAAAAAAGTCGGTAACTCTTTTTGCTCATTGGCGTTCCAATCCCACAGTAGAACTGTTTCCATTTATCCCAAAATACTACCGTCTGTGTTAAAACAATGTTCTATGCAATGCACAGTACTTAATTTTGGAATGTAATGATTGATATAAAGTACTAAAAATTATAAATAATTGAAAATGAGTCGTTTTATTTTTACAGCCATTTGTTTTTTAGGTTTATTTGCCTCGGCTGCACTAGCACAGGAGCAGCGGGGGCGGGTAGCGGGAAAGGTTATAGATGGTGATACTAAGACAATTGCTTCGGCAACAATCACCCTTCGGTTGGTTAAAGACTCCTCGGTAGTAAAGCTGGGGGTGGCCGGAAAAGAGGGAGATTTTGCGTTTGAGGATATCGGTTTTGGCCAGTATTTCGTAGCTATTTCTGCTGTAGGGCATCTTCCTGGCAACTCCTCGGTTTTTGAAGTATCTGCTATAAATCTCGTGGTACAGTTACCAACCATTGAATTAATACCCGAGCCCAAGGCGCTTTCGGCAGTAGTAGTAACTTCTAAAAAGCCATTAATAGAAGTGAAAGCAGGAAAAATGGTGGTGAATGTAGATGCTTCGCCTTCCAATAGCGGTACCAATGTATTGGAACTGTTGGAAAAATCTCCCGGTATTTCTATAGATAATGATGGCAACATCAGCCTGAAGGGAAAGCAAGGTGTAACTATACTCATTGATGGCAAGCCAACTTATATGAGTGGTGCGGATTTAGCAGCCTTACTAAAAAACATGCAGAGTAATAATGTAGATCAGGTAGAGATAATGACAAACCCGCCGGCAAAATTTGATGCAGCCGGTAACTCGGGTATCATCAATATCAAAACCAAGAAGGGTATTATAAAAGGAATGAACGGTTCGGCCTTTGCTGGTTATACGCAAGGTGTATATGGCCGGGTAAATGCTGGTGTAAATCTTAATTATCGCAATGAGAAACTGAATGTTTTTGGCGGATACAACGCAGGTACATTTGAAGGATTCAACCGGATGTTATTGTACCGTAAAATGTATGCCAGTGATAAAACAACATTGGATCGTACGATCGATCAATATACCCGCCAGCACTTCAAAGGTTTTTACAACAATGTGAAAGTGGGTGTTGATTATGCTTTTAATAAAAAGAATATTGCAGGATTTGTTGTTAATGGCAATTTTAGCGATAACAAAGAAGATCCGTTTAGCAATGCTAAATTAAGAACAGCGAATGGAGGATTTATTTATGACTTAGGTTCCAATACAAAGAATGACAGAAACTCTTCCAACATAACCGCCAATTTTAACTACAAGCATACTTTTGATTCTACCGGTAGAGAATTGACGGCTGACTTAGATTACGGACGTTATGCAAGTAAAAATATCACTAACCTATTTACTAAAATTTTGGGACAAGATGGTAGCCCTCTGGCACCTGATGTAACCCTGAGAGGCGACCTCCCTTCTAATGTCACTATTTATAGTGCCAAAGTGGATTATCTGCATCCTTTTCGCAGCGGTCTTAAAATGGAAGCCGGAATAAAGTCAAGTTTAGTAAATACAGATAATAATGCGGATTATATAAGAACGAATGGTGGCCCCTGGGAGAAAGACAATAGAAGCAACCATTTCCTTTATGAAGAAAACATTAACGCCGCCTATGCTATCTTTTCCAAAAATTATAAAAAATGGGATATCAGTGCGGGACTTCGTTTAGAAAATACAATTGCCAAAGGTAATCAGGTAAGTAATGATTCTACTTTTACAAGAAACTATACCAACCTGTTTCCTAATCTGGGGCTGAGCTATGCAGCGAATGAGAAAAATCAGTTTAGCTTTAGCTATAGTCGTCGTCTTTCACGCCCTAACTATAATGACTTAAATCCGTTTGTATTCTTCTTAGATTCATTAACCTATGGTCAGGGTAATCCTTACCTGCAACCACAGTTTACCAATAATTTTGAGTTGTCGCATACGTTCAACCGTTTTTTGACAACAACGGTAAACTATACACGTACTACGGATATTATTGCAGAGATGCTGAAGCAAAACACTGCGGAGAATGTAACCTTCCAAACAAAGGAAAATTTTAATAGTATGACGCAGTGGGGTGTACAGGTGTTTACCAATATACCTGTAACAAAATGGTGGAGTACAAATGTTTTTCTAAATGTATTTAACAATGCTTACAGCGGCATTTACCAGGGTGACCAAGTGGAGATACAGTACACAGCATTAATGTCAAATATCAACAACAATTTTACATTTAAAAACGGCTGGGGAGCAGAGTTGAGTGGCTGGTATCGCACCCGTGCATCAGAGGGCTTACTGATTATTAACGGACTGGGCTCTTTGAATGCAGGTATTACCAAGCAGGTATTGAAAAAGAAAGGTATGATAAAAATAGGTATGCGGGATATATTGCTCACACAAAAAGTAACGGGAGAAGTAAAGTATAGTGATATTGATTTGAGATTGGATAATCTGCGGGATACCCGCCAGTTTACGCTCAACTTTACGTATCGCTTTGGAAAAACAAATATTGCTCCGGAGCGCAAGCGCAGAAGTGGAGCCGTGGATGAGCAAAACAGAGTTAACTCAGGAAATAATTAGTGTGTATAGCCATGAATAAAGGCCTCGGTTTTTGCCGGGGCTTTTTTATGTATGTGATAAAAGGAGCGAGTATGTGAAAAAATCATTTACTTCGTGTGTACTATAAATTTTATGCTATGCCTTCATTTGATATTGTAAGCAAAGTAGATGCTCAGGCGCTCGACAATGCCGTAAATGTGACTACCAAGGAAATTACCAATCGGTTTGATTTCAAAGGATCGCATGTGGTTATTGATTTGAACAAAAAGGAGTTTAAGATTAGTATAGAAGCAGAAGACGCCATGAAGATGGACCAGTTGATTGATGTGCTAATCAGCCGGGCGAATAAACAAGGGATCTCCCCCGAGGCCTTTGATACGTCCAAAGAAGGAGCGCAGAGTGGGAAAGTATGGAAAAGAGAAGTGCTCGTAAGAAACGGCCTTAAGCAAGAGGATGCAAAAAAAATTGTAAAGCAGATAAAAGATGCGGGTTTAAAAGTACAAGCTTCTATTAATGATGATCTCGTAAGAGTTACCGGCAAAAAAATAGATGATTTACAAACGGTGATACAAGCTTCCAAAGGATGGAACTTAGGCATTCCACTGCAATACGAAAACATGCGCAGTTAATGTGCATAAGCAATGGGTTCTGCAGGTTTACTGTTGAAAAGAAAGTGCATATTGCGTGCAGATGAAAAGGGGTAAAAATTTGGAAACGCTACTCCTGTGATCTTAACTTAGATATATAATAACACTGCAAGGATAATTTGGTAACAAAAAGAATTGCAGTGGGGGTGAGACAAATCTGTAAAAAGAAGCGTATAACTCCAAAAAACATCGGGTTGATATCTAATAAGGCGAAAGCTTAGTTACGTATCATACAGCCTGATGTTTTTTTATTTATAAATTTATCAGCTTACTCTATCAGTTGTCGTTTATATAGTTGCACGGTGTTTTGTAATCCCAGATAAATAGCATCGCATACCAACGCATGGCCTATACTTACTTCCTGTAAGCCTGGTACTTCCTGAGCAAAATAGGCGAGGTTATGCAAATCTAAATCATGACCGGCATTGATACCCAGTCCTAATTCTTTTGCCCTTGCAGCTGCTAATGTGTACTCTCTTATTGCGGCTTCTTTATTACCTGTAGCAAATGTCCGTGCATAACCTTCTGTATATAATTCAATACGGTCGGTGCCTGTTTCAGCAGCACCATTTACCATGGTGATATCGGGGTCAACAAAAATAGATACACGTATACCGGCAGCTTGAAAAAGCTGTATCATTTCACGGAGATAATCTTTGTGCTGTAGTGTATCCCATCCGTGATCGGAAGTAAGTTGTCCCAGCACATCAGGGACTAATGTTACCTGATCCGGTTTTGTTTCTAGTACGAGATCGATAAATTTTTGTTCCCGGCAATTACCTTCGATATTAAACTCGGTAGTGATAATTTTCTTGATTTGTCGTACATCTTCATAGCGAATATGCCGTTCATCCGGACGAGGATGCACCGTTACACCGTCCGCACCAAAACGTTGTACATCTATTGCTGTTTTTACTACATCTGGGTTATTGCCTCCGCGGGAGTTGCGTAGCGTAGCTATTTTATTAATATTGACGGACAATTTTATCATGGTCATGCGCTATAATGAATAAATAATACAAAGCTATTGGTAAATGAATAATGGCGGATCAAATAAATCCTCTGCAATTAGCAGCGCCGCAGCGGCAAGGTAGTTTCCCATCGTGATGCGTTTCTCCATAATCGCAGGTTAGTTCTTCATCTTTTTTGATCGAACGTAAGGTATAGAACTCTACTTTTTGATAAGCTCTCCGCATATAGGTATTGGGATTGCAGGAATGATTGATGTGGCGCAAGGCATTGCTTTGCTTACTCGCATCTAAGGCAATATTGCCAGTGTCAAATTCTACCATGTAGAGTACATTGTGAGGTTGCAGCTTTACTCTTTTTTGAGCTTCTCTGTACGAAATGATTTCACCAGTCATATTTCCTAGCTTTCTCTTAGCCGGTATGCGATTATTAGCAAAAGCTCCTTTACCGGCAATACAGCTGGTTTTTATTGTAAGCGGATAAACCAGATCTTTATTCATGATCAAAATAATGTTTGTACTCCGTGTGCAAATTTGTTTTCATGTTCCAATAGCCATTTTTTTCGCCACAAACCACCTGCGTAACCCGTGAGTTCCCGATTGCTGCCTATTACCCGGTGGCAAGGCACAATAATGGCAATATTGTTTTTCCCATTTGCATTAGCAACAGCTCGTGTAGCTTTTGGGTCGCCACTTTGTATAGCTAGTTGCAGGTAGCTAATGGTTTTGCCATAAGGTATGGCCGTAAGTAATTGCCAGGTTTGTTGCTGAAAATGTGTGCCCTCTTGTTCTAATGCCAATGAAAAAGTCTGCTGACGTCCTTCAAAGTAATTAAACAACTGTTCCTTACATTCTAAAACAACAGCCGGAAGTATTTCCTGCGATTCGGTGGGGGCTTCCTCCGTATCCATAAAGGATACCACCGAAATAGCAGTAGCGGTACCTTCTATTTTGATAAGGCCAATGGGAGAGAGAAGATATGTGTAAAAGCGGTTAGCCAATTTTCATTCCGTTTAAAACATTCTTAGACGGGCTGAGTAAAACAACATGGTTTTGCTCATCATAAATACCCAGGACGAGACACTCGCTCATAAAATCAGCAATTTGCTTGGGAGGGAAATTGACTACAGCAATTACCTGCCTGTTGATGAGTTCTTCCGGCGTATAATGTGTTGTTATTTGCGCAGAAGACTGTCGCGTACCGAGCTCTGAGCCAAAATCGATAACGAGTTTATAAGCGGGCTTGCGGGCTTTGGGAAAAGGACTGGCTTCCAATATAGTTCCCACCCGCATGTCTATTTTTTCAAAATCTTTCCATGCAATGTTCTCCATCGACTTCATTTATAATAGCTGTAAGAATATTTTTTGCCTGTTGTTTTGCTTCGCCTTATCTTATGGCAAATTTAAACAAGCTAATGTTAGCAAGAGATAAAAAGGCTATCTCAAGAAAACATTTTCTGAGAAGTGTTGCAGTAGCAGGTACAGGGTTTTTTATTCTCCCCCGACATGTTTTAGGTGGTAAAGGTTTTGTAGCGCCAAGTGATAAATTAAATATAGCGGCGATTGGTGCCGGTGGTAAAGGAGCTTACAATATTCAGCAGGCCTATAACAATGGATTGGAAAATATTGTTGCCCTATGTGATGTAGATGATCGACAAGCGGCAGCTACCCGAACGAAACATTCCAAAGCGGCTTATTATAAAGACTACCGGGTGATGCTGGAAAAGCAAAAAAATATTGATGCTGTCATCATTAGCACACCGGATCATATGCATGCTGTGCAAGCGTTGCCTTGTATGCAATTGGGCAAGCATGTGTATGTAGAGAAGCCACTCACACACGATATTTATGAAGCAAGACAACTCACAGCGGCGGCGGAAAAATATAAAGTGGTGACACAAATGGGCAATCAGGGTAGCAGTGGAGATGATACAAGAAAAGTAGAAGCCTGGATACAGGAAGGTCTTATCGGTGATGTAACGACAGTGCATGTTTGGACAAATCGCCCCGTATGGCCACAAGGCATAGCTCGCCCAACAGGAAAATTTGCTGTTCCCGCTGCATTAAATTGGGATCTATGGTTGGGTACTGCGCCGCACCGTGATTTTAATCCTTTATATGTTCCTGCCAATTGGCGAGGCTGGGTTGACTTTGGTACCGGATCGCTGGGTGATATGGGATGTCATTTTATGGATGTGCCCTATAGGGCTTTGCAATTAGGGTATCCGGTTGCTGTGGAGTGTAGCGTCACTTCTGTCTATACAGGATTTTTTCAGGAAGTTTTTCATACAGATAGTTTTCCTCCTTCTTGTAAAATCCATCTTCTTTTTCCGCAACGCGGCACTATGCCTGCTGTAGAAATGGTTTGGTATGATGGCGGAATAAAGCCTAAACGACCAGCTTCTTTGCAGCCTGATGAAGAACTGGGAGAATGGGATGGAGGTATTTTGTTTGAAGGTACAAAAGGAGAAATAATGGCCGGCCTCTGGGGGCGCAATCCTGTTTTGTTGCCTACTCAAAAAATGAAAGAGTTGCAATTGCCCGCTATGAAAAGAGCGGCGGTGCCGGGTGGTGCAGAAGGACATCAGGCAGAATGGGTAAATGCTTGTAAAAAAGGATATGGGGCTGCTACCAGTTCACCCTTTGCAGATGCGGGGCCATTAACAGAAACGGTACTCATGGGTAATTTGGCGGTACAGAGTTATAATCATAGTGTAAAAACGACGAAAGGAGCCACTACATTTCCTGGTAGGAAACAATTACTTTGGGACGGAGCAGCCATGCGTATTACTAATTTTGAGGCGGCTAACCAATTTGTAAAAAGAACGTACAGAAAAGGTTGGGAGCTAGGAGAGGGCTAAATCCGTTGTTAATTCGTTAACAAGTGTACTCATAAGTTTTGTGTATCATTGGCAACCAAACGATGCATTTAATCGACTAGTTTATTTATTCATATTTATTCAGAAAGTAAAATGAAAAAGAAAAATCAAATTGATGCTTCCCGTAGAAAGTTTATAAGAAACTCTGCAATTGCAGCTACGGGTTTTTTTATTGTACCTCGCCATGTTTTGGGAGGTAAAGGTTATATAGCGCCTAGTGATAAATTAAATATTGCAGGGATAGGAGCAGGGGGTAAAGGAACAAGCGATCTTACCTCTTTTGCAAAAAGCCCTAATGTAAATATTGTAGCACTTTGCGATGTAGATGATAGGCAGGCCGTAAAATCAAGAGAGAACTTCCCCAAGGCTACTTATTATAAAGACTTCCGCGAGATGCTGGCCAAAGAGAAAAACAATATTGATGCTTGCTCTATTTCTACTCCTGACCATACACATGCAGTGGCCACATTAGCGGCTATGCAATTGGGTAAGCATGTGTACACCCAGAAGCCCTTGACGCATGATATTTATGAAGCAAGAATTTTGGCGCAAGCAGCCAAAAAATATAAAGTGGTAA
>CAZPPM010000113.1:0-10943 GCA_964588445.1 uncultured Citrobacter sp. | reverse complement strand
ATACCCAGTATCATTTTACTGTTACGAGTCCAGAAGTCTTTAGCTTTAGCAATCGCCACCTGCCCACTATCTACACTCTGCTCCTGTTTCTTTTCTGACATATTTTACTGATTGAAAGTTAATATTAGTAATTAGAATAGTTACCGATTGATTCAAATTAGTCTACAATGAAAGGATAGTTTTGATCAACATATACATCTTTCAACACTTCATCATCATCAGGCCAGGGGCTTTCTTCTGCAAATTTTACAGATTGAGCAACTACTGCATCAATCCGCTGATCGATACTATCCAATTCTTCCTGGCTAGCATATTTTGCATCCAGAATGGATTTATGTACCATCGAAATAGGATCTTTAGAACGGTATTCGTCTACCTCTTCCTTAGTTCTGTACTTCTGTGGATCACTGATAGAGTGTCCCTTATAGCGATATGTTTTAATTTCTAATAAAGTAGGGCCGTCTCCTTCCCGGGCTCTTTTTACAGCGCGGGCTACTCCCTCATGCACTGTTTCCGGCTTCATGCCATCTATTACATCGGCAGGCATTTCATATCCATCGGCGAGTTTATAGATATCTACCACGTTGGAGGTACGCTCTACAGAAGTACCCATGGCGTAGTTATTATTCTCACAGATATAGATAACCGGCAGCTTCCAAAGCATTGCCAGATTAAAGCTTTCGTGCAAAATTCCCTGGCGAGCAGCACCATCTCCAAAAAAGCAAAGCACTACATTGTCTGTACCCTTATATTTTTCAGCAAAAGCCAATCCTGTACCTGTACCAATCTGAGCGCCTACAATGCCATGACCACCATAAAAGTTCTCTTTTTTACCAAAGAAGTGCATACTGCCACCTTTGCCCTTCGCACAGCCTGTCGCTTTTCCATACAATTCCGCCATACAGCTATCTACGGATATTCCTTTGGCAATAGCCAGTCCATGGTCGCGGTAAGCAGTAATATAAAGATCCTCCGGACGGGTAGCTGTCATACAACCGGCTGCTATTGCTTCCTGACCAATGTAGGCGTGGAAAAAGCCACGTATTTTACCGTCCATTTTGTACTTCTCTTCAGCAGTAAGCTCAAACTGACGAATCAATTGCATTAATTCGTACCAGTACAAGTATGTTTCTTTAGAAAATTTTGTTGCCAAGGCTAAAATTTTGAGTTGCAAAAATAAGGGAAAGTTGCAAAGTTTTAGATTTCCGGCACTGAAACTTTGGCTATTATTTGCCTGAAAACGACCTATTTGAGCCGTATTTGTAAAAAAATAATAGCAGCCGTGTATATTGCAGTATAGAATGTTGTTCCTGAATTCCATAAGCGTTTTTCAGTTTAAAAATTACCGGCAAAACAGCTTTTCCTTCCAAGAAAGAGTGGTAGCTATCTGTGGCCCCAATGGAACGGGCAAAACCAACCTGCTAGATGCTGTTTATTATCTCTGCTTTACCAAAAGCTATTTTTCCCGAACGGATATAGCCAGCGTATTGCAGAATAGTAACGGTTTCAGAATAGAAGGATATTTCACGCTACAGGACAAACCGGAAAAAGCCACCTGCATATTGCGGGAAAATGGTAAAAAAGAGTTTTCCATTAATGACAAAGTGTATGATAAATTTTCGCATCATATTGGCCACTACCCTTGTGTAATAATTGCACCGGATGATGCACAACTCATTACCGGCGATAGTAAAGAACGAAGAACCTTCCTCGATGCACTTCTTTGCCAACTCGATGCTACTTATATGGAACAGCTCATTCTATATAAAAAAATAGTAGAGCAACGAAATTCTCTGCTTCGCTCCTTTGCAGAAACAGGTAGTAAAAATTTTACGCTGCTGGATGTTATGGACGAGCAATTAGAAAAGCCTTGTGCATATATATTTACAAAACGTAAGGAATTTCTAGTCGGCTTTCTTCCGCATGTAAAAAGGCTATATCATGAAATTGCGCAACGACAGGAAGATGTATTACTTTTTTATGAAAGCAACTTGCTCGAAGCGGATATGGCTGATTTATTAAAAGCCTGCAGACAAAAAGATCTATATGCACAACGGACAACCGTTGGCATTCACAAAGACAATATTGATATTCGTTTCAATAACCAGCCTTTTAAGAATATTGCATCGCAGGGACAGCGTAAGAGCCTGCTTTTTGCATTGAAACTGGCCGAGATGGAAATACTAGAAAAGGAAAAGCATTTTCCTCCCTTATTACTATTAGACGATGTATTTGAGAAATTGGATGAAAGTCGCATTTATAACCTCTTACAAAAGGTTTGCGTTGACAATAAAGGACAAGTATTTATTACAGATACAAATATGGAAAGACTTGAGAAGCACCTGACTGCCATGAACGCTACTTATCAATCTATTTCCTTATAAGCTTTTACTACCATTTACCTCACTGAATGCTTTCAATAGTATCTTTGTTGTATGGGCGAGTTTTCTATAGGTCAGGCAATTCAACAGTTTCTCGACAAAAGCCGCATCAAGAATGATGTACAGGCTATGCAGATACAGGATATATGGGGAGAACTGATGGGAAAAACCATTGCCAACTATACAGAAAAAATCCAGTTGTATAACGATCGGCTCTATATTACCACTTCCGTAGCCCCGCTAAAACAGGAGTTACTATACCAGCGGGATAAGATACGCCAACGGGTAAATGAAGCGCTGGGAAAAGAGCTGGTTAAAGAGGTAATTGTTCAATAAAAGCTTCTCGTTGCTGTGCCGATTTCTCTGCATCATCAAAGATATTGGTTCTGCTAGCGATGGCTTCATACACAATATCTTCGGTAGAAACTATTCCGGAGAAATCAAAGCCATTAAAAACAGGAATATACTTAACTCTATGTGCTCTCATGAGGCGCATACAATCTTCAATGGTGTGTTGCTCGTCCATAGCCGGTAGCATCGTATTCATTATTTCCTTCACAGGGATATGTTGAAGTTCTGTAGCCGACAAAAAAGATTTTGCATTAATATCCTGCTCCGTAACCAAACCCAGATATCTACCCTTTTTATCTATTACTATCAAATAGTCAGTGTGACTGCAACCCAGCCGGCAAAGCACATCACTTACTGAAGTTTCTGCTGCTACGCTATTAAAATGGTCTTGTTTCTTTTTTATGATAGTTGTAATCTTTTTCATAGCACTAATTTTAAGTGATACCCAACGTTGTTACTCAACAAAAGCTTACTCAAAGGTATACCGGCTATAAAAAGAAAAGAATGAGTATAATCATAAGAAAAGCCGATCCCAATCATATACCTCTGTCTAAAAGAAGTACAATTACTATGCCTCGCTTGAATAGATAAAAGAATATTTACAAATTATTCTCCTATTACTGTAAATAATTTTTTATTACTGATAACACCGTTATCCGTAAGACCTTGTATCATACAAACGAATACACCTTTTAAATCATTGGTAAAAAAACTAATTTCTGCTTCGCCTGCCTCATTGGTGACAAAATGAGGCTCCCAATAAATTGTGCTCAATATCTCGGGGAGAGTTGGATTATAAACATCATAATCGGCTTTGTAAAATTCTTTTGTAAAACTGCGGCCTTTTATTTTGGAAAAAAACTGCTTTTCTTTTTCGGGTTGGCAGCTTTTGTATACTACCATTTTACCTCTGTAAGAATATGTTTGTCCGTGTATAGGCCGGGTACCGCTATTGGGATGATTGGGGCAGTTTAGAATATTATACATGCATACAAAATCATTACAGTTTATGCTCTTATATTCACCGCCCCAAGTTGTATTTTCCGTCTTTGTTTTAACAACAACTGTACTTAATGTTTTTATGTTTTCCTGTAGTGGAAACTCTTCCACAGGTAAAGCCGCTCTTACCTGTAGTGTTTTTGAGAAACGATGTTGGGCTATTGCCTGCTCCACTTGCTTTCGCTCTGTATCGAAAATAATGTCATACTCTTCTCTCGCCGCACCACTGAGCATAACATTTACATACTGCCCACCTTCTACCGCAAGCCATTCAGCCGGTATGCTAAACCTTCCTACACTATCAGTGGTTAGTGAGAAAAAAGATTCTCCAGATGAAAACAAAAACAATTCGACCGGCTTTTTTAATTTCTTACCCCTCTTTTCTACCCACCCTGTTACTTCAAGCGCTTTTGCAGAAGGCATTTGAGGAAGAAAAGGGATTGGCCGTGTGGGATGATATTTTGTCCAGCATTTTGTTAGCAAAAACATTTCAATATCCTGCACTGCACCCAAGCTATACAGTGATGATCTTGGGATTATTTTATGTTGTATATAGTTGTTTAAATAATAATAAGGAACTATATCCTGGAAGCTGGTAGTGTCAATTCTTTTATAAGAAATAGCGGCCATTGAAAAAAAACCTTGCAAAGGATTTCCCTGTGCATCTTTCACTATCATCTTCACTTTCACTTTAGATCGCTGATGATAACGTGACGAATCCATTTTTATTTCCACAACTGGCCGTTGATTATCTTTCAAAAAAACCGTTCTTTCTGCTACAGGATTTTGTGCAACATCAAATAAAGTAAGCGTAGCCAAACCAGCAGGTAAATCAATAACAGGAATTTTTACTGTTATCTTGTCTAATGCTTGATTTAAGGGAATCAATGCAAACAACTCTTCATAATTATGTAAAGCAAGTTGCATACCGTTTGCAGCATTTTTCTTATGGACTACAACAGTAAGTGTATCGGCTGTTACCGCTTTCGCTACGACTAATTGATAGCCGCTCGCTTTAACAATAGGAAAAGCAGCTTCACGAATGATTACTTTGCTTTCCTGCAATTTGATTGTATATTCTTTCCCAGCTTTCGGACTAATGCTAAGTATCCCCTGCCCTGCAGCATTTGTTCGAAACGAAGTAATGGCTATTCCATCTTCTAAAACTTGTCCTACCAAAGAAAGGGGTTTTCCTGACAAGCTATTGATTTCAAAAGCTGTTACAGAAAATATCCCATCTATCCAAT
This sequence comes from uncultured Citrobacter sp., assembly GCA_964588445.1. GTDB lineage: Bacteria > Bacteroidota > Bacteroidia > Chitinophagales > Chitinophagaceae > CAZPPM01. The sequence goes on along the minus strand of CAZPPM010000113.1, from coordinate 5,965 downwards.
GACCACTCTCCGGATAAAATTTGAACTGAGCATATTCATCCAGAAGGGTTAAAGGCTGGCGCAAAAAGAAAGTATCTTTTTTATCAATGAGCATTGCCTCCCACTCTAAGCCGCTATAAGTCGTCGTATAATTAAATCGGATTGGCAACTCACCGTACTGATTCACTACACCTGTACCCGTTGACACAAGGCTATCATTAGCCCATACCTTGTATTGGAGTTGTACATCTTTCACTGCAGCCGCCTGCTGATTTATTATTTTACATAAAAAAGAAATACTATCGTCCGCTATTATTGTATTGTTAGCATGAAAACTAATCTGGTATGCTTCGGCTGTTCTTGGGTTAACCAACATGATTTCCTGTTGAAAGATAGCCGGATAAGGGCTGTCAGGCAACTTATTGGTATAAGCAATAAAATTATAGGGACCCGCACCTAATGAATCGGGTAGAAACAAATAACCTGCAGCTAAACCATTGCCCATTACAAAAGCTTCGCTGGCGACTACCTTATTTGAAATCTTATTCGTGAGAACAACAAACAGTGTGTGATAACTATTTACTGAATCTGCAGCTTTTAGTAAGGACGCTTTAAACCAAATGTTTTCATTGTTAACGTACATTGATTTATCCATGTGAACATACAGCTGTCCGCCGGATACACCCAAGCTGTTTTGCTGAAAATCAGCTATTAAAATATCTTCTAAGACCGGCTGCCTGCCAAAAGATTTTTTTTGCAGTAAAACAAAAGAAAAAACTACTAAAAAAATTATCGCAATACGCTGCATACAATTATACCTATTTATAAGAAGACAACTCTCCCGCCCTTCTGCCATTATCGTATTCGTACACGAGGATCGATAATACCATATAATATATCTGCCAGTAAATTAATCAATACAAAAAAAGCAGCCGTCACCAGTACTGCACCCATTACAACAGGGTAATCTAATTTTTCTAACGCATCAACGGTAACCTTCCCTATACCCTGCCACCCAAAAATATACTCAACAAAAAAAGCGCCTGCCAGCAACTCTGCAAACCAACCCGTAATTGCCGTAATAACCGGGTTTAGCGCATTGCGTAATCCATGTTTCCAAATCACTTTTCTCTTCGAAAGTCCTTTTGCATGAGCCGTTCTTATATAATCCTGATCCAATACATCGAGCATGGCACTACGGGTAAGTTGCGTGATAATAGCCAATGGACGTATGCCTAAGGTAACAGCCGGTAAGATCAGGTTTTGTAACGTGAGCCTCCTTTGTCCGGTTATAGCATCTACTTCAAACCAGTTACCGGAGATATGCAAGCCTGTCCAGTCACTTAACACAAAACCAAAAACATATGCTATCACTATCCCCATAAAGAAAGAAGGTGCAGAAATACCTATAATGCTGGTCACCACTGCAGAGGTATCCATCCAGGTATGTTGCTTCACTGCCGCAATAACGCCTAATGGTATCCCGATGAGTATAGCCAACAACATAGCCGCCGATGCTAATAGCAATGTACCTGGCAAAGCCTGTAACAATATCGTACTTACATCCCGTTTACTTTGATACGATTTACGAAGGTGAGGGACCTTTACTCCTATCTTTTTTTCTCCACCAACAAAAAATCCCTGTAATTTTTTTTCGGCTATTTCACTTTTACTGTGAATAGATAAGGGAGATACATCATTCAGGTACAAAAAGAATTGTTTCCATTTAGGCTGGTCGAGATATAGCTCTTTGCGAATATTTTCCTGCGTAGCCGCATCACCGGATTGACCCATCACCAGACGGGAAGGATCGCCAAACCCCTGAAATAAAACAAACACAACAACAGTAACTCCGGCTAAAACCAGCAGACCATACAATAGTTTATGCAGGATATATTTTACCAAAAAAGAAGGTTTCTTTTATTGTTTAAGGAATGGTGTCTACGGTTACCGTATCAGTAACCTGTACAGGAATTGGAGCCGGTAAAGAAGCCAGTGAATTCAATTTATTTTTTACCAAATCCCATCGATGCTTGCCCTGTTTTTCTAATACACTTCCTTTTTCTAACAAATACAAACTTGGGTTAGTGCGGGCTGCGGTTCGTATAGCTGTATAGTCACAGGTAAATACCTGTAAATAATCTAGCCCCGCAGCAGCCAATTGTTGCAGGGTATTCTCCCGCTGGCTCGTAATGACATACACAGGAATATTCTTTTGCTGCGCTATCTCTGCAATAGTTACAAACTCATTTTTCCAGGAAGAAAAATCATTATCAATTGTTTCACAAAACAAGAGTACCGCATTTTGTTGTTCCAACACAACAGTAGTAGAATCGGCACTGGTAATACCTGTAAGAACAAATCCTTTAATGGGAGGCTCTGCATTCCCTTTACGAATTAATTTATCTGTACGGCTTACATAATTATAGCTATCCAAATCATTGGGTAACTGGTCCGGAGCAAATTCAAATTCTTTTCCTCCTTTCTCATAGACAAAACGAATGGCAAAGCTATCCGGCACAGAACCTATCGGCGATTTCATTTTCTCAGGAATGCTATTTCCTTTTTTATACGGCAAACAATCTACCACCGGCTGATAACGCAATGCATACCATTGTAATCCAAAACTAAAGAGCGTCACCAATAACATCAGTACAACACTTAGCTTATTACTAAAAAGTGGTTTTATTTTATTTCTATAAAAAAACAATATGCCAATGAGTACCGTGAGTACCACATCTTTTAAAAAGGAGGTTTGCGACGTGATAGGTAAACAATCACCAAAGCAACCACAATTGGTAGGCTTACCTGTTACATAGGTATAGCCGGTAAGGAAGGTAAAGAATAAAATAAGCAGCAATAACAACCAGCTAAATAAACGAATGCGCCAGCCAATCAATAAGGCAAATCCGGCGATGATTTCAAACGCATTCATAAGTATGGAAGAAGTAAGCGTGGTATGATTAAAGCCATGTACACCCCATACTTCAAAAAACTCCTGCATTTTATAACTAAGACCCAAAGGATCGTTAGCTTTTACTAATCCGGAAAAAATAAATAAAAGCCCAACAATTATTCGAATAACAACAATAACTAGTTTCATTCCTATTTATTTAAATGCTTAAAGAGAAATTTCATTTTCCTGTAGTAAAATAAGAGCAAATACAGCGTAGTTGATGATATCATTATAGTTAGCATCTATCCCTTCGCTTATAAGTGTCTTCCCGTCGTTGGCAAGTATTTGTCGTATGCGTTGTAGCTTCATCAGGATAAGATCGGTAAAACTTTCCTGACTCATACTGCGCCAGGCTTCTCCATAATCATGATTTTTATCCAGCATCAAATTTTTAGCGGTAGTAATGTAGTGGTTATATTTTTCTTCCACCACAGCCACTTCTAGTTCTTCCGGATCTCCGGGTTGCATTTCCAACTGAATCAATCCTATCACAGCGTAGTTGATGATACCTATAAATTCATCTCCTACACCTTCGGCTATTTTCTGTTCTTTCTTTTCCTGTATGGTACGTATGCGTAGCGCCTTAATAAAAATCTGATCCACTACAGAAATCGTACGCAAAACCCTCCAGGCTGTTCCGTAATCTTTTGCTTTCTTTAAAAAAATACCCTTACAGGTATCTATCACCTGATTATATTGTAACGCCGTATCTGACATAAGAAAAATGAAAAATTCTGTTTAATCGAATAGCTATCTTTAACATTCAAAAATAACGAATCAAAGCCGAATGTTTACGCTCAATTGCAAAGGCACACTATTACCCATTACCGAGCCCATTGTTATGGGGATTATTAATATAACCCCGGATTCATTTTATGCCGGCAGCCGGCAGTTAACTACAGAAAACATATTGGCAACGGCGGCAAAAATGCTGGCAGATGGCGCCACCATTCTGGACATAGGTGCACAAAGCACCCGACCGGGAAGTGTACCTCTAAGTGAAGAAGAGGAGTTAAAACGAGTTATAGAACCTATCCAAAAAATAAAAGAACACTTTCCTTCCTGTATCATCTCCATTGATACCTATTATGGAAACGTTGCCCGGGAAGCTATTGCTGCAGGTGCTGCTATCATCAACGACATCAGCGCGGGTAGTATCGACAAAAGCATACTATCGGTAGCCGCATCACTTCACACACCCTATGTATTGATGCATATGCAGGGCACGCCACAAACGATGCAGCATTCTACTACGTATGAAAATGTAACACGGGATATTCTTGATTTTTTTATACAGAAAAAAAAGGAACTGCAATTACAAGGCATTGTAGATATCATCATTGATCCGGGTTTTGGTTTTGGAAAAACGATTTCACAAAATTTTGAATTACTCAAGCATCTTAATATCTATACAATGTTGGGATGTCCTATACTCTTGGGCATTTCCCGTAAATCAAGTATTTACAAAACACTTGCAACAACACCTGAAGAAGCTTTAAATGGTACCACCGTACTCAATACAATTGGGCTGGTGAATGGAGCATCAATATTGCGGGTGCATGATGTAAAAGAAGCCCGGGAGGCGATTAAATTATATAAGAGCATTTACCAATAAATTTTCCCATCGAAACTATAGCTCCACAGTGTAGTCAAGTATGGCGATAAAAAAACATCCTTGGAAGGATGCTTTTTCTACATAGGAGAGAAGACCAAGTCGGAGAGAATATTTTTCCGGCTTTTTGTTCAATAATATATTATCGAACATAGTGTAGAATATTTTAATATCTCACACTATCCTACTTTATTCAAAGGGAGGGGAATCGGATCTTGGACTAAAAACGGGGCCAAAACAAAACGAGATCCGTTATGAAAAACGAAACCGCCCTGTAATTACAAGGCGGTTAAAATTCCATCAATATTCTTGCCTGACAATAAGTTTGCAGGTCTAGTTATCCTAAAGTTATTCACCGAATAGTTTAACAGCTTGTTAAACCTTACTGAATAGGTTGATCGGAAACGGCTAACACCTCCACATCAAAAATCAGTGGCTCAAAAGGTCCAAAAGGAGAACCCGGCTGTGGGTTTCTTCCATAAGCTCTAAAGCCTGGAATATACAATACACCTTTTCCTCCTTGCTTAAAGGCTTCCAATCCTTCTTCCATTCCTGAAATCAACTGCGACATACCTAGTTGACGAGTCAATGTGCCCGAATCAAAAGTGGTGTCTTTTGATATCATTCTACCTGAGTATTTTACTGTAACATATTTACCCGGACCCGCAAACTCACCTGTACCCTCTTCTATCACTTTTACAAAAGTGCCTTTCCCTACTTTGGTAGCAGTTATATTTTTGGATTTCAAGTAAGCTTCCATTGCTTTAATGCCTTTTTCTATTTCTCCCGATTTCTCCAATTCGGCATATTCTTTTTCCTGCATTTCTTTTATCTGCTTTTGCATTTTTGCCGTTTCCTCTTCTCTCTCTTTAGCCTGACGGGGAGCATCTCTTTCCGTTTCTGCTGCCAAATCTTTCTGATATGTATCATCATCACGGAAAACATCCATGACTTTCAAAGAGAAAATAATTCTGTCTGATTTTTTTATACCTGGCTGGCCCGGTTGCATCAACCCTTTTCTCAATAAAGAATCCATCAATGCTACAATGACTACGCTATCACCTTTTTTAAGTAAAGGATAAATTTCGGAAGGGTGATAATTGGCCGCGTCTTTCATTCCAGGTTCTATTTTTACATAGGCAGGCATTTTTCCAAATGTATTTATTACCACAGAGTCATTCAGCTTTTGTTGGAAAGTAAACTTGATCCAGTCGCCTTCTTGTACGCTAGAATCTTTACTACCGCCAGAAATAATTTTGTACAGAAGCCCGCTTTTTGTTCTGTCGTAACTGGTGTTGCAAGATGCCATCGTTAATAACAGGCTGATACCTGCCAGAGAGTAAAAAATTGCTTTTTTCATTGTTTTGTTATTGTAATAAAGATTTGTTTTCTTTTAAAACCTGTTTAAATTTTTGAAC
>CAZPPM010000112.1:0-10946 GCA_964588445.1 uncultured Citrobacter sp. | reverse complement strand
TCGTCGATGGCCCCCGCCGCGTCGAACGGAGTCTGTATCACCGGCACAATCCCCGTCGGCAGTTTCATTCGGCTGGAAGGGATGGCAACGTCTCCCGGGGTGCCGGTGCGGAAGGCTTGTGCAGCCAGGCAAGGTTGAATCGATAGTGAAGCGCGCTGGACAAGAGGTGGATCACTCCGTCGGGCGACTGGGTCACAGCCAAGTAGCCTTTTGGTTCCGCATGCGTGGCATCCATCGTAAAGGCGCCCGTCCATGCTCCGCCGTCCAAGGTCTGGGATTCGCCGGATTCGGTTATCAATTTCTTCACCGGCCATGTCACTCCCTCGTCATGCGAGATCGCTGCAAACAGGCCGTAGCCCACGTATTCGGCGTCGGCCGAATCCTGAAATCGCATGCCGCTGGGATTCTCGAGATTTCTGCTATTGTCGGTAAAAGAGCACAAGAGCAGCGCCCCTTCGCGCAGCCGCGTCAGCACGAGGCGTTGTCCACTGCTAATGGGCGGCCAGGGACTGGCGGAATACGTCCAGGTGGCGCCATGGTCGGCGGAAATGCTCTGCGGCATGCGCCCCCTGATATCGTTGCCTCGTCCGTAAGCGAGCCAGCGACCATCCTTCAACGCGACGACGCCCGCATGAATGCCCGCGATCGTTCCGCCTTGTTCGCCATCCGAAAAATACGGCGCCGGACTGCCCGCTCCCGGGTCGATCCAGGTGTGGCCTCCGTCGCGGCTAATGTGCACCGCCGTGCCGCCTTGGCCGCCGAAAACAGCATCGCAAGGCTGCAGCAGCCATCCTTCCGGAGTCATCGAAGTGCCACTAATCACCTGGTTTCGCGGTTGATGTCGCGGATTGATGAGCCGTGGCGTGGACCAGGTTGCGCCACTATCCCGGCTCGCGCGCAGCACAAGCGCGAGATTGGCCCAGCGGCCGGCCGCCTCCAATCCGTTGAAATGAAGAATCGTGCCCCGGCCATCGTTGAACAGCGACACGCCGGTCATGTTCCGGTCTGGCGCTTTGAAAAACTCGGCTGCGGGATCCCACTCCTCCGCCCCCGCGCGAAACCGGCTGGCTGCAACCGTCATTTCCCGCCCTCGCTCCGTGCGTGTCGAGAACCAGACTGCCAACAGATCGCCATTGTCGCACCACGTGATCGAGGGCTGATGGTTGTGCTTCGAATATAGCGGCCCATCCGCATCTGCCGGTACGCGGACAAAACGGACCGGAGTCCGAAAAACGGGCACGTCGGACTTCTCCCACGCATGCTGCCCTTGCGACACATCCATCCGCCACTCGGGGCGAGTGGCATCCGCGGAAAACTCCTCCGCCAGCGGAGCGCCCAATACCACCCGAAAGCCAATCATCCAACTTCGGTCCGTGGGCAAGGTCCCGGAGCGGTTGGCGCTGCGCAGATAGATCGGTTCCGTGTTATGACTGCCTCCGCGTGTGACGCGAAAAGTGCCGCCGGCGGGACCACGTGGATCCACTTGCGCGTCGCTTCCATAGGGGCCGTACCAGTCGGCGCACCACTCTTCCACATTACCGTGAAGGTCGAAGAAGCCCCAGGGATTCGCCGGTGTTTCGCCGCCGCGCAAGGAGACCGAATGTGGCTGCCAATCCGATTCCTGGTGCTTCTGAAAGCGAACAGGAAGATCGTCGCCGGTGACAAATGCAGTGGCCGTCCCGGCACGACAGACGTACTCCCACTCGGCTTCAGTGGGAAGCCGGTAGTGACGCCCCTCCTTGCGCGAGAGCCACTCGCAAAACGCCACCGCCTCTTCCCAACTGACGAAAACCACGGCTTCGTCGTCTCCCACCGAAAGCGTCCGCTCCCCACGACGAATCCGATGATTCGGATCGAAAAGTTCGAACTGCGCGTTGGTTACCTCGCGAACCGAAAGATGGAAGGGTCGGCTGATGACCACGCGGCGGACCGGGGCTTCGTCCCACTCGCCGTATTCGCTGCCCATCAAAAACGTGCCCGCTTGGACCTCCTTCATCTCGAGACCGGCGGAGTTCACGAACGTGGCTGGCGCATCCTCACCCGCGATGCACCGCGCCAGCACAGCGCCGAACAGCAGCAGCATGCGCGACTTCGTCCTCACGCCACTCCTTCCGGCACTTTCAGCGCTTGTCGCGTTTCAGACCGCGAGTCGTTTGGCGCCTTTGCCATGGCGGGCTTGCGTTTCGCCGCGATGGTTCGCCCCTGAACCCAGTCTCCTTCGATCAGAACCGCCTTCGGATGCGTCGGAATTCCGGACTCGTTGTTCTGCAATTGCTCGACGACAATGTCGACCGCAGCGGCTGCGATCAGCTTGTAATTCTGGTCGATGCCGGAACACCCGTCGCTCTCATCCTGCAAGTCGAGCACGGCGTAGCCAACTTCATCTGGAACGGCGACATTATTGTGGCGCAGGAAATGCAAAGCGTGACCGTCGATGCTCAAGATGGCGTCTGGTTGAATACGACGGTACCACTGTATGAAGTCGGACTCGTCCAGGATCGACGGCAAGTATACGATGCAGTCCGCGTCCGCTCCCCCATGCCTTTCCCAGGCGAGCCTGAAGCCGTTGCGCCACCAATGCTCGGTGCGATCGCTCTGCGAGAACTTCGCGACGAGGGCGATTCGGCGATACCCGCAAGCCCAGACACGATCGAACGCCAGCATGACTGCGTGGTACTGATTGGCGTGCGCCCGGTGCAACTCCGGCTTCAGCAGTGAGCGTCCGACCGCCGCGCATGCAAACTTCGACCAGGACAGGCCAAAATCGCTGACGTGATCTGGAAATGGGGCGATGATCGCCGCGCGGATGCCGCGCGCTTGAAGAATCGACCCCAGTCTTTTCGGAGTGACGTTCAAATCCCACAAGGAATACAAATCTATGTGGTAACCCAGCTGCCGGGCCCGATGTTGGGCTCCCGAAAGGAGCCGCCGGATTCCGGAGCCGATCGCGACCTTGGGCAGAGTGGTGACGAGAGCAATCGTCGGGGGGGCTTTGATCGTGCGTGTCATTCGCAGGTTCGACATCAACGCCGCCACCAGCGGATTCGGCTGGTATCCCAAACGGCGGGCTTCGGTCACGATACGCGAACGCGTCTTAACCGGTATGCTGGGATGTTTCCGCAGCGCGAGCGACACTGTCATTTTCGAAACGCCCGCCGCTTCCGCGACCTGTTGCATCGTGACTCGGTTTTGCGGATTCATTTTCTACTCGTGTTCCCGACGAGCTGTCAGGCGTCCGACGCTCTCGAGATCATGACTCCGGCTGTCGGCCATCGTCAATCCTCGTGCTCTTTGCGCGGCGACAGCTCACAGCCAGAGCAGACGTCTCCACGCCGCCTGCATCATCCTTAAGTCCATTCGCGGCCGACTGGGATTCCGCGGCAAGCGCGCGCGCCGCTTTCGCTGCGGCGTCGGACCCGACCGTGAGCAGCATGATGTCGGATGCAACCGTGATCATCCTGTATCCCAGCGCGAGGCAAAACCCGATCAATTCCTGTGTGAACGCAAGAGTGACGGCGATCTTGCCATGGGCGCGGCACGCCAACGCCACCACCCGAAGATCGTCTCCCAAAGTCTCAGCCGTCTTGGGCGTATCCATCGGCAATCCCCGCCGCAGGAAAGCATCATCCGGTCCGTAGAACAACCCATCGATGCCAGGCAGGGCGGCGATCGCATCCGCGTTCTCCACCGCTTCCTCCGTCTCGATCTGCGCCAGCACGAGCACGTCGGAATTGACCTCCTCCGGATAATGGCGCCCCCGCAGATCCCCGACGCGCCTGCCACCGTATGAGCGATTGCCCATCGGGGGATACTTGGCGGCGCTGACCACCCGTCGGGCCTCCTCGACTGATTGCACCATCGGCACGATTATACCGGCTGCATTCGTATCGAGCGCCATCCCGATCGCGCCGTACTCATGCGACGGCACCCGCACGACGGGAGCCTTTCCCATGAAATCGCAGGTTCGGACCAACGCGAGGACATCCTGGTACCCGAGTTGTCCATGCTGCCCATCGATCCAGATCCAGTCCCAACCCGAGCCGATACGTTCCACGATCCCCGGCGCGGGATAACTGACCTGCAGCCCGAGCTGGGCGGACCCCGACCTGAGGCCGGAAGTAAGTTTATTCATCCATAGCTCCTCGATAAAGCATCGCGTTCGCTTCTCGTAAAGATCCGGCCGTGTGTCACGCTTTCGTTCACTTTACGCGTATACTTGAAAAGATCTGGGCAGGGGTATCGCGACGTGTTTCGTTGAGCACGCAATTGTTTAAAAAGAGCGCCAGTGACCTCGCATCTATACCATTGGAATGCCCGGCGTTCGAGCACGTTCCAGACGCGCTCGCGGCAACGCTGCCCAAATGAAACCGCTCCAAGGACTTCTCGTGCTCGACTTTGCGCAGTTTCTGGCTGGCCCCTGGGCCGCCACACGGCTGGCCGATCTGGGCGCCCGCGTCATCAAAATTGAACGGCCTGATAGCGGGGACGTTTGCCGACGGCTGCACCTTTCCAATCTCTCGCTTGATGGCGACAGCATCCTCTTCCACTCGATCAATCGCGACAAGCAAAGCTACGCGGCCGATCTGAAGAATCCCGGTGATCTGGACAAGGTGAAACAGTTGATCGCCCGTGCCGATGTTTTGATCCAGAATTTTCGCCCAGGCGTGATGAAACGCGTCGGTCTCGGGCCTGAAGCGTGTATGGAAATCAACCCACGCTTGGTCTACGCGTCCATCACCGGCTACGGCGACACCGGCCCGTGGCGGGACAAACCGGGGCAGGATTTGCTCGCTCAGGCTCTATCAGGACTCGTGCGCCTCAACGGCAGCGCGGCCGATCCCCCGTTGCCCTTTGGACTCGCGGTGGCGGATCTTACCGCGAGCGCCCATTTGGTTCAGGGCATTTTGGCTGCATTGGTGCGGCGCGGGGTGACAAACCGCGGCGGAACGGTTGCGGTGAGCCTGCTCGAATCCGTGCTCGATCTGCAGTTCGAAGTCATCTCCACCTATCTGAACGATGGCGGGCGCGAGCCGGAGCGCTGCGCGGTCGCCAACGCCCACGCCTATCTGGGAGCGCCTTATGGCATCTACGAGACCGCCGACGGCCATCTCGCTCTCGCCATGGGCTCGGCGCCGGAGCTTGGCAGGATTCTCGGTCTGGCGGAACTTTCAGCATACAACGACCCGCAAACCTGGTTCACCTGCCGCGACGAAATCAAATCCCACATCTCCGGACATGTCCGAACCCGGACAACGCAACATTGGCTGGACCGGCTGGAACCGGCCGGCTTTTGGTGCGCGAACGTGCTCCGCTGGTCGGATCTTTGGCAAACGGAGGCCTTTAGGGCGCTCGATTTCGTCCAGGAAGTCGCGCGCGAACAAGGTCTTTCCTTTCGGACGACACGTTGCCCCATTCGCATCGATGGAGCAACGTTCAAATCGACTCGAGCCGCTCCACGAATCGGCGAGCACAAGACGGATATTGAAACGGAATTCGATATCCGCAGCTGACTGACGAACGGCGCATACCGTGGCCCCGACCATCGCCGCGCTGAGATGCAGACCTATTTTCACCAGGCCCACAAACATGCCGACAACCAACTCGAAACTCAGTCGCGGTGTCTGGGCCGCGGTAGGGACTCCCTTTCGCTCCGGAGGCCACATCGATCACGACGTCTTCGCCGAAAACTGCCGCCGCCTTGCCGCCGCCAAAGTCGACGGAATCTATGCCACCGATAGCGACGGCGAGTTTTACGCGCTCGAACTCGAGGAGTTTGGCAAGTTGGCCATGACATTGGGACGAGTCGCGCGGGAACTGCGAATGCCCGTCCAGATGGGGGTGACCTGGATCAACACCCATGGCGTGATCGAACGGATCAGGGCCAGTATCGACGCCGGCATACCAACTGTGCACTTGGGACTTCCGTTCTTCATGCCGTTGGCCGACGGAGACGTGGACCGTTTCTTTGGCGACGTCGCCTCGGCCGCCCCTTCCTCCCGTTGGATCTACTACGCTCATCCGAGCGGCCAGCCCATGCTCAAGGGCCGCGAGCTGGCGCAGCTAGCCGCCAATTATCCCGATCAGCTCGTGGGAACAAAGATCGCGGCACACGAAATGAACGACCTGACGGACGTTCTGAGCAACACCCCCCAGTTGGCGCATTATGGCGGAGAGCGAAATCTGTTGATTGCCGGACTACTTGGCGCACGCGGCTGTTGCAGCTACTGGGTCAACGTCATGCCCGAATGGACGCGCAAGTTCGTTCGCGCGTGTCTGGACGGCGAACCGGCCGCCGCCGCCATGCACATGAAATTCCACCTCTGGGAAACGAACCATATATCCGAGCTGCGCAAACGCGGGTTCCGTCACGCGATCATAGGTAAAGCGCGGGCCGCGCTCTCCGGCTTCCTCGCAGGCGATGGGTCGACGAGGCTGCCCTATCAAAGCGTCCCCTCCAGTCTCATTGCAAACCTGCAGAAGCAATTCCGGGAGTATTGGGCGGATGAGCTGGCGCTCGAGAATGGCTGACAGCCATGCGTCATCCGTGAGTTGCGCGATCGAGGCGCAGTGGGTCTGGCGGGCATCGAGACGGACGCACCGTATCCCGGCCGGCTACCCACCGCCATAGCGAACGCCGATTGAAAGGCGCATCTCGCACGCCGTCACCTCTCGCAACACAACGCTATACGAGTAAACATCCAAACGTCTGGAGAGCCCCATGTCTTTGCTCTACAGGGGGAGGAGGTCACCGCCGGGAGTCGGAGGTGGTTCCGTTTTTTCTATCTCAACAAGCTCGTGCGCGAGGCAACCCCAAGGGTGACATGGGCGACCGGGAGGCACTTTGCCATTCGGTCCGTATCGCGGTCTTGTCGCTTCATATTCAATGGATCACTCCTTCCGCCCGAAAGGCATCTTTTCCGCGCAATGGATTCCGACCGACGCGTTCGGCCGGATCGACCGCGTGAGTCTAGCGTCGCACCTCGCCTTCGAGAAACGCGCTGGTGTTGTCGGCATCCTCGCGCTCGGCAGCACGGGTGAATTCCTGCACTTCACCACCGGCGAGCGCAAACTGGCGCTCGACGCGGTCGTCGAATCCGCCGGCCCGCTTCCGGTCATTGCCAACATCACCGACCTGCGACCGCGGGCCGCGATCGAGCTCGGCCGCCATGCACAATCGCTCGGACTGGCCGCCGTGGCGTTGATGCCGCCTTTTTTCTATCCTGTCTCGCAAGCCGACATGCTGGCGCATTTCCTGTGCGTTGCTGACGCCGTGAGGCTGCCGGTCATGCTCTACAATTTCCCCGAACTCACGGGCAAACGCATCGATCTGCCCACTGTCGCCGCCTTCGCGGAGCGGGCGCCCATGTGTGCAATCAAGCAGAGTGGGACCGAATTCGAGTATCACAAGGAACTCGTCGACTTGGGCCGCGAGAAAAACTTCGTAGTCATGTCGGGAGCGGACACGCGCTTGACGGAGGTGTTCGCGCTCGGAGCCGCCGGTTGCATCGGAGGGCTTGTCAATATAGTGCCCGAGCTGATGATCGACATTTACCGCTGCTGCAACGCTGGCGAATCGCGCGATGCCGGCGTCGCAGCGGAGCGAATGCGTGAAGTCGGCCGCTTGATCGACCGCTTGACTTTCCCGCTTAACGTCGCCTCGGGTCTCGAGGCCCGCGGGTTCAATCCCGGCGAGCCGAAGGCAATCGTGTCCCGGGAATCGCGCGCGGTTTATACGGGTATAGTGCAGGAACTGCGTGCACTATTCGAGCAATGGAAGCTCGTGCCTGTCGCCAGCGCTTGACCGCATCGCTCATGGAAAGCCATTTCACCGCCTTCGACGAGGCGTGGAGCCTGCCCGCGCTGCCGCTCCGTCTCAATCCCACCATTCCCTGCGGGGAAGGCATGTTTCAGCAGGCCTTCGTGATGGCGGAACTGCTCGATGCGGAAGGAAATCTCGTTTCCGGCTATACAAGGGAGCATTGTATTCTACAGTGTCGCGACGGCACGGCGCTGCCACTCCAGTGGGTGGGACGCAGCGGAATCGAACTGGCCGGAAGCGTGGTCTCCCTGAGATTTCACCTCCGGGGAGCGCGCATCTACGCCGTGACGGCCCGGAATCGCTGACATTTTCGCCCGCCACATTTTTCCGAACCATGAATAATTCCAATACCTCCTCGATCCCGACCGCCGCCGAGACACTCCCCGACAAGGGTCGTGTCGGCACATGGGTCGGACGCGTCTGGGCGCCGGCGGCCCATGCCATCGACGGCATCGCCGGGCCTCGTGTGGCGGTGCTTCGCGATGGCGCCCTCCACGAAACTCCTTTCGCGACCATGTCGGCCCTCGTAAACAGCGAGGATCCCGTCGCGGCCGTGCAAAACCCCGGTCCGCCTTTGGGTGATTTCGAGGCGATCGTCGCCGCCAGTTTTCACGGCGCGCGCGCGGCCCGGCTCGTGGATGAACAGGCGACGGTGCTGCTGGCGCCGAACGATCTTCTGGCCACCCGTGCCTGCGGCGTGACTTTCGTGCGCAGCCTGCTCGAGCGCGTGGTCGAAGAAAAGGCCCGCGGCGCGCCCGAAGAAGCCCGGGAGATTCGCCGTGTGATCATGGAAATCCTCGGCGCCGATTTGTCGGGCGTCGTGCCGGGTTCGCCGGCTGCCGCGATCCTGAAGGAGAAGCTGACGGCTGCCGGAGTCTGGTCGCAATACCTGGAAGTCGGCATCGGCAAGGACGCCGAGATTTTCACCAAGGCCCAGCCCATGGCCACCGTCGGCTTCGGCGCCCGGATCGGCGTGCTGCCTTCGTCCACCTGGAACAACCCCGAGCCGGAGGTGGTGCTCGCGGTCTCCCGGCGCGGCGAAATCCGCGGAGCCGCCCTCGGCAACGACGTCAACCTCCGCGACTACGAAGGTCGCAGCGCGTTGTTGCTCGGCGAGGCCAAGGATCAAAACGGATCCTGCGCCATCGGCCCCATGATACGGCTTTTCGATTCCTCGTTCACCCTCGCCGACATCACCCGATTGGAGATCGAGCTTACGGTGACAGGCGCCGACGGTTTCCGCTCCGCCGGCCACAACCACATGTCCAGGATCAGCCGCTCTCCCGAGCAACTGGTCCGTCAAGCCATCGGTCCCCATCACCAATATCCCGACGGACTCATGCTGTTTCTCGGGACCATGTTCGCCCCCACGGAGGACCGCGATGCCGACGGGCAGGGCTTCACCCATCACCTGGACGACAGAGTGGAGATCGCAGCCGCTCCCCTGGGTCGTCTGGTCAACTGGGTGGGCCATACCGATCGGATTCCACGCTGGGAATATGGAGTGGGAGAACTGCTGGAATATCTGTTGCAGCGGGACCGCCACCGCCGGCCGTGAGCCTCGCTTCACCCTGTTTCGCCGGCGTCGAACCATTGTCATATCGATCCTTTATATTCGTTTGAATCCGGGGTAGGAGCGGCTTCAGCCGCGATGCGAAAGCGTTGCTCGGACGAATCGCGGCTGAAGCCGCTCCTACCATTTCCTTCGATGCCTCGGGACAGGCCCCGAGGAGCTTCACCAATCACTTTATGAATCTGACCGGTCTCTCCCTGATCGGCGGCGCATCTGCAGCGCCGTCCGCCGATACCTTTCACGCAACCAATCCGGCAACGGGCGAAGCCCTCTCGCCCGCCTACAGCGAGGCCGCCGCGGCCTCGATCGAGCGCGCCTGCTCGCTCGCCGCGGAAGCGTTTCCCGAATTAGCCGGAAGCAGCGGCGAGACCCGCGCGACCTTTTTGCGAGGCATCGCCGGGTCCATCGAGGCGTTGGGTGACGAACTGCTGGAACGCTATATCGCGGAAACCGGCCTTCCGCGCGGGCGCGCGGAAGGTGAACGCGCCCGCACCTGCGGTCAGTTGCGCATGTTTGCCGCATTGGTCGCCACCGACGCCTGGGCCCGGCCGAGCGTGGACCCGGCCCTCCCCGACCGGAAGCCACTCCCGAGATCCGATATACGCTCCCTTCTGCGCCCGATCGGACCCGTCGCCGTCTTTGGTCCCGCGAATTTTCCGCTGGCGTTCACCGTGGCCGGTGGCGACACCGCTTCGGCGCTGGCCGCCGGATGCCCGGTTGTCGTCAAAGCCCATTCGTCACACCCCGGCACATCGGAGCTTGTCGGCCAGGCCATCGTTCGCGCCGCCAACGCCTGCGGATTGCCCGCCGGTGTATTCTCGCTGCTTTTCGGCGGGGGCAGGCGGGTCGGCCAGGCATTGGTCCGCCGCCCGGAAATCCGCGCCGTGGGCTTCACCGGATCGAAAAACGCGGGGCGCGAACTCCACCGGCTTTGCGCCGACCGGCCAGCGCCGATTCCCTTTTTTGGGGAACTCAGCTCCATCAATCCCGTTTGCGTGCTCCCCGCCGCCCTCGCTTCCCGCGCCGGGAATATTGCCGAGGGGCTGGCCGCCTCCGTCACGCTCGGTTGCGGCCAGTTCTGCACCAATCCCGGGCTGGTTTTATATATGGCCGGGAGTGAGGGCGCGGATGTATTGATCGCCGGACTCCTTGCGCGCCTCCGCGCCACCGCGCCCGCGCCCATGCTCAACCTGGCCACCAAGCGCAGCTATATTGACGGGCTGGCGCGGGTCGACCGGTGCGCGGACGTCGAAACCCTGCTCGCGGCCGATCTCGACGACCATACCGCCCTGTCAAGTCCGGCGCTGTTTCACTGCGCCGCGGACGTGTTCCGCGCGCAACAGGCGCTGCACGAAGAAGTGTTCGGCCCCGCGACACTCCTGGTCGCCTGCCGCGACATCGAAGACCTCGTCCTCACACTCCAGACGCTCGAGGGCCAGTTGACGGCAACGGTTCATCAAGCCGGCGACGATCTGGCCGCGGCGGGCGGCCTGCTCGACGTGCTCGACGCGCGCGCCGGTCGCATTGTCTTCGACGGCTTCCCCACGGGCGTCG
>CAZPPM010000111.1:0-10967 GCA_964588445.1 uncultured Citrobacter sp. | reverse complement strand
GGCTATGAGCTAAAAATTTAATAAATTAGACGCTTTGAAAAATGATAGAGGAGTACGAAAAGAAAAAAAAGAAACAGGTTTCATATATGCGCTCCATACTGGATTACAGTATAGGAGGATTAATCGTATGTGTTGGTGTTTTCTTTCTTATCCGCAACAAGTTTGATTGGGAGTTTAATGAACGTTATGTGCCTAACTCTATGGACAAAGTTTTTGGCGCAATATGTGTTTTGTATGGCGTGTGGAGAATATATAGAGGATATAAGAAAAATTATTTTTAACAAGATGAACTGGCTTTTTTCGGGAGTAAGTAGGAGGCGGGTCTTTTTTTCTTTTTGTACCATAGTGTTATTGGCTGGATGTGAGTCTTATCAAGAACAAAAAGATAAATTAACGGATACACCGCAAAGGGGGACAATATATGTAAGTGCCGATGAATCTTTTAAACCTGTAATAGAATCACAGGTAAAAGTGTATGAATCGTATAACCCCGAAGCAAATATTATTGTTAATTACAAGCCTGAAGCGGATTGTTTGTTGGACTTATTGAATGATACTGTGCGGATGGTAATAGCTACTCGGAAAGTAAGTAAGGGTGAGGAAAATTTAATCGTTGATTCATTAAGAGTTGGTCCTGAAAGTATTGTTGTCGCAAAAGATGCGGTGGCTGTAATTGTACATCCTGATGCAGAAGAGACTTTTTTTACCATGCAGGAAGTAAGAGATGTGCTTACAGGCAAGAGTGGAGATAAATTTGTTCCGGTTTTTGATGGCATGAAAGCAACTAGTACAGTACGTTTTGTCGTCGATTCTGTATTGAAAGGAGAAAAATTGACAACGTTAGCCATGGCGGCCAACAATAGCGAGGAAGTGATAGACTATGTATCGCGAAATAAAAAAGCATTTGGACTAATAGGTGTTAGTTGGATTGGAAATAAAGAAGATACGGCACAAAGAAGTTTTTTGAAAAAAGTTAAAATCGCATTCCTCGAGAGTACAGATCGCCCAGGTGAATATGTGCAACCTGTACAGGAAAATATTTATATGGGGAGCTATCCAATGGTACGCGATTTGGTATATATACTAAAAGAGAATCATACAGGATTGGGTACTGGTTTTGGGGTGTATTTGAGAGGAGAAATAGGGCAGCTTGTTTTTAGGCGAGCATACCTTGTGCCGGTTTTTAAAAAATTTATACTAAGGCCAATTAATCTTATAGAATAAAGCAGGAGTCTATATATTTACAATTCTTAACAAAAGCGAATAATAATGAAGAAAATTTCTGTCAGGTTGGTAATCGCAGCGTTGTTATTTACCAGTGTTTCTCAAGCGCAATCATTAAAGGATGGCATTAGTGATTACTATGCCAAAAGATATGCAGGAGCAAAGAGCACCTTTGAAAAATTAATAGCAGCTAACCCTAATAATATAGAAGCCAATTTCTGGTTGGGACAGAATTTTTTAGCTGAAAAAAATATTGCTGCAGCTAAAAGTGTGTACGAGAAAGCATTGCTTTCAAGTGCTAATGCACCTTTGTTATTAGTGGGCATGGGCGAGGTAGAGTTGTTAGAGAATAAAGTAAATGAAGCTCGCCAGCGGTTTGAGACGGCCGTAACCATGTCAAAAGGTAAGAAAGGAAATGATCCGGAAATATTAAATGCTGTTGGAAGATCTATTACCAACGCTTATACTATTAAAGAGAAAAAAGGCGATATCAATTATGCCGTTCAGGTATTGCAGGAAGCAAGTGCAGCAAAGATCAAGGATAAAAGACTGGTAGCAGAAATTTTTGTAAATCTGGGTAATGCGTATAGAAAAGCAAAACCAGGGGAAGGCGGTAGCCAGGCATTTGAAGCGTATCAAAAAGCTACTGAAGCGGATCCTTCATTTGCAATAGCACCCTACCGTTCTGCGCAGTTATTCAATAGCCAGCGTCAGTGGGATATGTATGAAAAATATCTGACGGAGGCTATAGAAAAAGATAATCGTTTTGCGCCAGCGTATTATGATTTGTATTATTTAAAGTTAGGTAAACTCGATTTTGCTACTGCCGAGGAATATGCTAAAAAATACATAAGCAGTTCTGATCCCGGTCCTGAAAGCGATTACTTACGCGTACAAACGCTTTTTGCAAAAAAAGATTATGATCAGGCAATAGCAGGCGCTAAAAATATCATTGCGCAGGTGGGTCCTACTGCATTAGCAAGAAACTATAAATTGATAGCGTATAGCTTATTGGCAAAAAAGGATTCTGCAGCTGCAAGACCTTTTGTGGATGATTTTTTCAAGAAAGCAGATCCTGAGGAGTTGATTGCAAAAGATTTTGAGATGAAAGCGGATGCCTATTCTGCCATTCCGGGTATGGAGGATGAAGTACAGGCAGCATATGTACAAGGAGCTACAGTTGATACCGTATTGGAAAATAAAATTGAGACTTTACGTAGAGGAGCTAAGTATTTCCAGGATAAAAATTTACGTTCCAGAGAAGCGCAGCTATTGCAAGAAATGGTGAAAATTAATCCCAAAGCTTCTATGCGTGATTATTATGATATAATGAGAGCGTATTACTTTGCAAAGGATTATGAAGACTCGTATGCCGCTTCAGTAAGTTTCAGCGAAAAATATCCGGAAGAAATATATGGTTGGGAATTTAGGCACTATAATTCTAGTGTAATAGACACAGTTAAATTCGATAGTATAGCTATTCCTGATGCAGTAATGCTTTTAGAAGCTAGTAAAAAAGATAGTGTGAAATTCGGTGCTCAAAGAAAGAGAGCAGCTAATTTTCTGGCTATCACTTATGTGAATAAATTGAAAGACGCGGTTAAGGGGATTGAGTATTTAAAAGAATTACAATTAGCCGATCCTGCCAATAAAGAACAGATTCAAGAAATGATAAAATCTCTTGAAGATTCTGCAAAACAGCAACAACAACAGAAAGCAGCCACAACACCCAAAGAAAAGTCTTCGTCCTCTTCTGGAGGATGAAGAGTGGGCTAAGTTTTAATAAATAGAAATGGCAGATGTAGGCATCTGCCATTTCTATTTAAAAGATTAGTGAAGTTGTAATATTTGCCAAGTTCCAATAGTATAAAAGAGAAGAATTTTTTTAAACTGGCTTTACGAAAAAATAATGACAAATAGTAGGTGTTTTATCTTTAAAAGTCCTCTTGTATAAGCAGGTTAGTTTTTTATAGGATTTGTCCGTTTGCTACCTTATTTTTGCCGTTAGGGTAACACATTATGATCCATTTACTCCAGATTGACCCCTCCGCAGCGAATGCCGGCTCCTACCTGCCGGTAGCTCTACAAGTAATTTTTGCCGTAGGACTTGTTGGAATCCTTATGGTGGCGACACATTTGTTGGGTCCCAGCCGTAAAACAGCCGATAAGCTTCAAAACTTTAGTAGTGGTATTGAATCACATGGCGATGCAAGGCAGCCCATGGCGATTAAATACTTTCTTACGGCCATTTTATTTGTCTTATTTGACGTAGAAGTGATTTTTTTCTATCCTTATGCTGTCAATTTTAAGGAGCTTGGATGGAGCGGTTTTTGGGCTGTTATGTTATTTGTAAGCTTTTTCCTTAGCGGATTTATCTATATCCTTAAGAAAGGGGCTTTAAAATGGGAAGATTAGTAGATAATGGCAAATGGCTTCTGTGTAAGATTGATTGTAAACTGAATTATTAAATTATGGCACGTCCTGTATCATATAATATCAAAGTAAAAAAGCTGGAAAATGATATCAGCATGGCAGAAATGCCGGAGGGGCATCAAGGGGAAGGTTTTTTTGCAACAACACTCAATAGTGTCATTGGGTTGGCTAGGAAAAACTCCATTTGGCCATTGCCTTTTGCAACTTCCTGCTGTGGTATTGAATTTATGGCAACAATGGCGGCGCATTACGACTTGGCACGTTTTGGTAGTGAGCGGGTTGGTTTTTCTCCCCGGCAATGCGATTTGCTAATGGTAATGGGAACCATTGCTAAAAAAATGGGGCCGGTGGTTAAGCAGGTGTACTTACAAATGGCGGAGCCAAGATGGGTAATAGCAGTAGGTGCTTGTGCCTCTAGTGGGGGAGTATTTGATACTTATAGCGTATTGCAGGGGATTGACCAAGTGGTGCCGGTAGATGTGTATGTGCCGGGATGCCCTCCCCGTCCGGAAGCGATACTGGATGGTGTGATGCGTATACAGGAATTAATAGGTAAAGAAAGTTTACGCAGGAGAAACGGAGAGCAGTATAAAGCACTATTAGAAAGTTACGGGATACAGTAATTTTAGATAAATAGTAAATACAGATATTATTTTGACTTTTGATTAATGGCACTAACCAACGATATTATTAAAGAACGATTGACAGAGAAGTTTGGCAGCGAGGTTTCTTTATTCGAGGAAACTTATGGTATGCTTACATTCCAGTCTTCAAAGAATCTGAACCTGAAAGTGCTGAATTTTCTTTACGATGACGATCAATTGAAGTTTAGATTCCTTACAGATATTACTGGTGTGCATTATCCGGATAGAGCGGGCGAAGAGCTGGCCGTAGTGTATCATTTGCATAATATGGAGGATAATGTGCGGTTGCGGTTTAAAATATTTACAGATAGCGATAAGGCAGAAGTATATACGGCTACCGGTTTATTTTCCAGTGCTAATTGGATGGAGCGGGAAACCTATGACTTTTACGGGATAAACTTTGTAGGGCATCCTAATCTGAAGCGGATTCTTAATGTAGACGAAATGGAATATTTTCCTATGCGAAAAGAGTTTCCGCTGGAGGATCAAAGCCGTATTGATAAGGATGACGAGATGTTTGGCCGCGGAGGAGCTATAGGTTATGGTGTAGAAAAAGCAGAAAGTGGTACGATAACAGAATTGGAAAAAGGAAGCGAAGGAGATCAGATTGTATAAAAGCCAGCAATAGGTAATGTGAAAAGAGTGTCAGATTATTGGAATTACTTGTTCGGTTATTTTCAAATTTAAAACATGTCAGAGCAGCATATCAAATTACCGGAAGGGAGCATTGAAAAAACAACCACCACGCTGAATCTGGGGCCTACACACCCTGCTACGCATGGTGTAATGCAAAATATTCTGGAACTGGACGGGGAGCGTATTGTATCTGCTGAGCAAACGATAGGCTATATACACAGGGCATTTGAAAAAATTGCAGAAAGAAGACCGCTTTATCAAATAACACCGCTTACCGATCGTCTGAATTACTGTTCCTCTCCTATTAATAATATGGGGTGGCATCTTACGTGTGAGAAGCTACTGGGCGTAGAAACGCCTAAGCGGGTGGATTATCTGCGGGTGATCATTATGGAGTTGGCTCGTATATCGGATCATCTTATTTGCAATTCCATTGTAGGTGTGGATAGTGGAGCTTTCACAGGTTTCCTTTATGTAATGCAATACAGGGAACTTATTTACGAGATATATGAAGAAGTTTGTGGCTCCAGGCTTACGACCAATATTGGCCGTATAGGTGGGTTTGAAAGAAATTTTAATGATATCGCTTTTCAAAAAATTCAGAAATTTTTAGACGAATATCCAAAAGTGCTAAAGGAGTTTGAAAACCTCTTTAACCGCAATCGGATATTTATGGATCGTACAATAGGAGCTGGTGCCATAAGTGCAGAGCGTGCATTGAACTATGGTTTCACGGGGCCTAACCTGCGTGCTGCGGGTGTGGACTATGATGTACGGGTAGCTTCTCCTTATAGTAGCTACGAGGATTTTGATTTTACCATTCCTGTAGGCACTACGGGCGACAGTTACGATCGCTTCTTGGTACGCAATCAGGAAATGTGGCAGTCACTGAGTATCATTGATCAGGCGTTTAAAAAAGTACAGGAGTTTAAAGGAACAGAGGCAGACGTGTATCATGCGGATGTGCCCGAATATTATTTACCTAAGAAGGAGGATGTATATACCAAAATGGAAGCGCTTATCTGGCATTTTAAGATCATCATGGGTGAGATAAATATGCCGGCAGGAGAAGTGTATAATGCGGTAGAAGGAGCAAATGGAGAGTTAGGTTTTTATTTTATAAGCGACGGAGGAAGAACTCCGTATCGTCTGCATTTTCGCAGGCCTTGTTTTATTTATTACCAGGCATACGAGGAGCTGACAAAAGGAGGAATGCTAAGTGATGCCATTATTGTGATGAGTAGCCTTAACCTGATTGCAGGAGAGATGGATGCGTAATTATTTTAAAAGTAAAATTTAAAAATCAAAAGAAGAAGGTTAAAGCAAGAGGAGGCAATGTTTCAAATGTGTTTACTTTTTACTTTTGAATTTTGACTTTAATATGATACAGTTTTCAGACGATAAATTAAAGGAAGCAGAACGGCTTATTGCTCGCTATCCCGAAGGGCGGCAGAAAAGTGC
This sequence comes from uncultured Citrobacter sp., assembly GCA_964588445.1. Taxonomy (GTDB): domain Bacteria; phylum Bacteroidota; class Bacteroidia; order Chitinophagales; family Chitinophagaceae; genus CAZPPM01. The sequence goes on along the minus strand of CAZPPM010000111.1, from coordinate 4,569 downwards.
TTTGTTGCCTGTGTTGCATCTGGCACAGGAGGAGTTTGGCGGGTGGCTGGATGTGCCGGTAATGGATTATGTGGCGGAATTGTTGAGTATTACACCTATCGAAGTATATGAGGTAGCTACATTTTATAGTATGTACAACCTAAAGCCGGTAGGGAAATATATGTTTGAAGTGTGCCAAACGGGGCCCTGTATGGTAAGTGGCTGTGACGATATTATTGAGTATATCGGAGAAAAACTGGGTATTAAACCTGGTGAAACAACCAGTGATGGATTGTTTACATTAAAGACAGTAGAATGTCTCGGGGCTTGTGGATATGCACCTATGATGCAGATGGGTAAATATTATAAAGAGCATCTGACAAAAGAAAGAGTAGATCAGATTATAGAAGAATGTAGAAGAAATAATAATTAAAAATTTAAGACTAAAAACAAAAAGATAAAATGCCTGTGAGGGTTTGAGGTTTTGAATTTTAATTTTTGACTTAACATACAATGGGAAGAAAATTATTATTGGATAAAGCACATGTAGAAGGGATACGTTATTATGACGTGTATCGCCGTGAGGGTGGTTATCGTAGTGTAGAGAAAGCGTTGAAGACAATGAGTCCCGATGAGATTACAGAAGAGGTGAAGAAAAGCGGATTACGGGGTCGTGGTGGTGCAGGCTTTCCTACCGGGATGAAATGGAGCTTTCTGGCAAAACCAGAAGGTGTACCCCGTTATCTTGTGGTGAATGCAGATGAATCAGAACCCGGTACATTCAAAGATAGGTACCTGATGGAGTTTATTCCTCACCTGCTTATTGAGGGAATGATAGTGTCTTCTTTTGCATTAGGGTCTAATTGTTCTTATATCTATATACGGGGTGAATATGCCTGGATAGTAGACATATTGGAGCAAGCTATACAGGAAGCTAAAAATAATGGCTGGCTCGGAAAAAATATTTTAGGTACAGGCTTTGACTGTGAGATTCATGTACAACGAGGAGCAGGTGCTTATATCTGTGGAGAGGAAACAGCGTTAATAGAATCATTAGAAGGCAAAAGAGGGAATCCTCGTATCAAACCACCTTTCCCCGCTATTAAAGGAGTATGGGATTGCCCGACGGTGGTAAACAATGTAGAGACAATTGCAGCGGTAGTACCTATCCTCAATGAAGGTGCTGAAGAGTATGCAAAGATTGGGGTAGGAAGATCAACAGGTACAAAGCTGATTTCAGCGTGCGGTAATATTAATAAGCCGGGCGTGTATGAAATAGATATGACCATTTCTGTAGAAGAGTTTATCTATAGTGAAGAATGGTGTGGCGGAATAAAAAATGGTAAAAGATTAAAGGCTTGTATACCGGGCGGCTCATCCGTACCTATTTTACCGGCAAATCTTTTATTAAAGACAGCAAAAGGGGAAACCCGAATAATGAATTACGAGAGCCTGAGTGATGGAGGTTTTACAACAGGTACAATGATGGGTTCCGGTGGTTTTATTGTATTAGATGAAGACCAATGCGTGGTAAAACATACCTACACGCTGGCAAGGTTTTATCGTCACGAAAGTTGCGGTCAATGCTCTCCTTGTAGAGAAGGTACAGGGTGGATGGAAAAAATATTAAAGAAGATTGATAGTGGCAAAGGTGAGATGCGCGATATTGATTTGTTGTGGGATATACAACGCAAGATTGAAGGCAATACGATTTGCCCGTTGGGAGATGCGGCAGCCTGGCCGGTAGCAGCAGCTATTCGTCATTTCAGAGATGAGTTTGAGTGGCACGTGTTGAATCCGGATGAATGCACAAAGCGTAACTACGGTATAGCGCATTATGCCGATGCATTAGAAGTAGTAGCGTAGAATTATGATATAAAAATTCAAAACTGAAGAGTTTTGATGAAAGAAAATATATGTCAGATCAACAACTTTTTAAGGTAACAATAGATAACATCACCATCGATGTTGCACCGGGTACTACCATTCTTATGGCGGCTCGGCAAATTGGTGGCGATGTAACACCGCCTGCTATGTGCTTCTACAGTAAGCTGCAGGGTAGTGGTGGTAAATGTCGTACCTGTTTGGTAGAGGTAAGCAAAGGATCTGAAAAAGATCCTCGTCCTATGCCTAAGCTGGTAGCCAGTTGTCGTACGACGGTGATGGATGGGATGGAAGTGAAAAATATTACCAGCGATAAGGTTATTGATGCAAGAGCAGGAGTAGTAGAGTTCTTATTATTAAACCATCCGCTGGACTGTCCTATCTGCGATCAGGCAGGAGAGTGCCATTTGCAGGATTTGGGATATGAACATGGTAAAGAAGGTACCCGTTACGAGTTTTCGAGAAGAACATTTGAGAAAGAGGATATAGGCCCTTACATACAACTGCACATGACTAGGTGCATACTTTGTTATCGCTGTACGTATGTCGCTGCACAGCTTACGGATGACAGAGTACATGGCGTGTTGGATAGAGGCGATCACGCAGAAATATCTACCTATATTTCTAAAGCCATTAAAAATGATTTTAGTGGAAATATGATTGATGTATGCCCAGTAGGTGCTTTAACTGATAAAACATTCCGTTTTAAAAACAGGGTGTGGTTTACCAAACCTGTAGAAGCGCATAGGGATTGTGATAAATGTTGTGGTAAAGTAACCTTATGGTATCGTGGCGATGAAGTATTGCGGGTAACAGCGAGAAAGGATGAATGGGGTGAGGTGCAAAGTTATGAAGGCAAAGCAGGCTGGATATGTAATGAATGCCGCTTTGATAAAAAGAAAACAAGTGATTGGAAGATTGAAGGGCCTTCGAACGTAGCGCGGCACTCGGTGATATCGGCTAATCATTATGTAGGGGCAATAAAACCACAAGAAACGATTGCCGAGGTAATGGGTGGCCGAGCTCCTAAACTACTTATGGATATACATAATGTGAGTGATGTAAATGACCCAACGGTAGATCTAAGTGAAATAAGTGGAGCGCCAACTAGTAAAACGTTTACTAAGAAGCAATAATTTAATAAGTATGCATTTGCTGGTAATTGATTGGTTTTTTATTCTGGAAAAATTGTTATTGATTGGATTAGTAGTTACACTATCCATGGTAGTGGCAATGTATGCAACATATGGCGAAAGAAAAGTAGCCGCCTGGCTACAGGATCGTATTGGCCCTAACAGGGCAGGCCCATTTGGTTTGTTACAACCATTGGCCGATGGGGGAAAGCTATTTTTTAAAGAAGAAATCATCCCTTTTGTCTCGTCTAAATTTTTATTTGTATTAGGACCTGCTCTGGCAATGGTTACTGCCTTGCTGACAAGTGCTGTTATTCCCTGGAGCACCCCATTACATTTGTTTGGTAGAGACATTGCCATGCAGGTGGCTGATGTAAATATTGGTATCCTCTACGTATTTGGTGTTGTGAGTGTGGGTGTATACGGTATTATGATAGGTGCATGGGCAAGTAATAATAAGTTCTCTTTACTATCCGGTATAAGAGGTGCTTCGCAAATGGTGTCGTATGAGTTGCCTATGGGATTATCGTTGCTCGCCGTTCTAATGTTGGTAGGTGATTTGAAAATGAGTGCTATTGTAGGCAATCAGATTGGAGAAGGATTTTTTAATTGGCATATATGGTACCAGCCTTTGGGTTTCTTAATATTCTTTATATGTGCGCTGGCTGAGTGTAATCGTACTCCATTTGACTTGCCGGAAGCAGAGAGTGAGCTCAACTTTGGTTATCATCAGGAGTATTCTTCCATGAAGTTGGGCTTTTACCTGTTTGCCGAGTATATCAATATGTTTATTAGTGCGGTAGTAATAAGCACTCTTTATTTCGGAGGCTATGATATTCCTTTTGTAAATGAAGCCAGTTGGAATATCGATCAAAATCTATTAGCGATAATAGGATTTATGGTATTATTAGGTAAGGCCTTTTTCTTTGTATTTGTATTTATGTGGATACGCTGGACAATACCGAGATTCCGTTATGATCAACTGATGAATTTGGGATGGAAAAAATTAATACCGTTAGCACTTCTGAATATGGTACTTACTGCTGCAATAGCATTATGGCTTAATAAATCATAAAGAAGAATAACGGAAGCTGGAAACATAAAATATATATTTGCGAAACTTTTAATTACCCGAAGAGGAAAAGAAATATGCGACTAACACAAAGAGCACAACCAGTAGACCGAAAGCCGATGACTTGGCTTGAAAGGATCTACTTGTGGAATATCGCTAAGGGTATGCTGATTACCTTCGGCCATTTGTTTAAGAAACGACCGACAATTAAATATCCGGAGCAAACCAGAACTTTTTCGAAAGTTTTTCGTGGCTTGCATATCTTAAACCGTGATGAGCAGGGAAGAGAGCGTTGTACTGCTTGTGGACTATGTGCTGTGGCTTGCCCGGCAGAAGCGATAACCATGGAGGCAGCGGAACGGCAGCCCGGAGAAGAGAATCTTTATCGGGAAGAAAAATATGCAGCGAAATATGAGATTAATATGCTGCGCTGTATTTTTTGCGGTTATTGTGAAGAAGCTTGCCCTAAGGATGCGATTTATTTGTCGCAAACATTTGCCC
>CAZPPM010000110.1:0-10977 GCA_964588445.1 uncultured Citrobacter sp. | reverse complement strand
TTTTTAATTTCTATTGACATTGTACAAACCTACGCTATTCGGTAAAAAATAAAAAACCGGCTGCTGGAGGCAACCGGTTGTAAGGAGAATAAAAATTGTTTTATTGGAAGTCTTTATACTGATATAAATCATCAATGGGTGTGCCGGCGACCATTTCAATAACGGGATGTACAAGACCATTATCAAGACCATATACCCAACCATGAATATGGGGTCGTTCTTCTTTTTCCCATGTTTTTTGAATAATGGATGTTTTAGATAAATTGAAGACCTGCTCTTTTACATTTAACTCGGTAAGGCGATCAGCTCTTGCATTTTCATCGGCAATCGCATCTAGTTCTTCCCGATGAAGGCGGTACACGTCTTTTATATTGCGTAACCACATATTTAATACAGGGCGATAATCGTTGGGTGTCATAGCTGCCTTTACTCCTCCGCAACCATAATGACCGCATACAATAATGTGCTTTACTTTCAGATGGCCTACAGCATAAGATAATACGCTTAGAAGGTTCACGTCTGTGTTCACCACCAGGTTGGCGATGTTGCGGTGTACAAAAATTTCGCCGGGTTGTGTTCCGGTTACTTCATTAGCAGGAACCCTGCTATCGCTACAACCGATCCATAAAAAATCGGGTGTTTGTAATTGAGACAACCGGTTGAAGAAATCAGGGTCGTTCATCACTTTTTCTTTGGCCCAAGACTTATTGTTTAAAATAAGTTTATTGTATACGTCCATAGATTACAAATTTAGTAGGAATAATTTCACTTATTGTTTAGTTAGCAGGAGCGGTGTCTTTTATCGATTTGTCATGTTTTCTAATTATTTCCTGTTTTGCTTCCAACGCTTGAATGATTTTAGGGTTAAAGCCCTGTTCTTTCATCTTGCTCACTTTTAATTCAACCTCTATGTTCTTCAAAGGTGCTGCTATTGTAAAGTCTTCGATAGTTTCAATAACATCTCTGTCAATATAATCGGCGCGGGTTGTATCTATAAGAACAGATGAGTTTGCTGGCACCTTTTCAAGACTCTGCTTGATGATAGCTTTGTTAAGAAAAGATACATCTTTTCTTAAGCGGAAAAGATATTTATTTTCATCATTCACCACAAATACGGCTGCTCTAAAGTTGCTGCGGAAGGCAAAGAATAGTCCTACGCCAATACCGATAATTACCCCCTTTAGCAGGTCAGTTGCTAAGATGGCGATAATAGTAATGACAAAGGGTAAAAATTGATCCCATCCTTTTTTGTAAAAGGCTTTGAACAAGGAAGGTTTAGCGAGCTTATATCCTGTAAAAATCAGGATGGCCGCTAAAGCTGCTTTGGGAATCAAGTTTAATATGGCGGGTATAAAAGCTACACATAATAATAATAACATACCATGGTAGATTGTAGACATTTTTGTTTTAGCACCGGCATTTACATTGGCCGAAGAGCGTACAATCACACTGGTAACGGGCAAGCCGCCGATAAGACCAGATACCATATTGCCAAGACCTTGTGCTTTTAGCTCACGATTAGTAGGCGTCACTCTTTGATACGGATCTAAATCATCTACAGCTTCAATGCTCAGTAAGCTTTCCAGACTTGCCACCAGCGCAAGCGTTACCGCTGTTACCAGTACATTTTTATCTAAAAGATGACTCCATTCCGGCATAGTGAAAAAGGAAAAAAACTGGCCGGCCGAACTGGCAATAGGGATTTCAACTAAATGCTCTCCACTTAATGCGGCAGTAGGATTACTATTATTAAAAAATGCATTTACTCCTACACCAATAAATACTATAAGTAGTGGAGCTGGAACAAACCTGATAAATCCTTTACGACCACCCACTATTTTTTCCCATATAAAATGAAAAGCGAGACAAGCGCCTCCGATTAGAAAGGCTACGTAGTTGATATTGCCGAAAGCGAGGAAAAAATTAGAAAAAATATTCCCTTTATCCTGTACTACACCTTCATCGGTTTCAATATGAGAACTGTCTCCTAATAAATGCGGGAACTGGTTTAAAATAAGTATAAGACCTATAGCAGCCAGCATTCCTTTGATAACGCTATTGGGTACATAGTCGCCAATGATCCCCAGCTTACACACGCCTAGAATAAACTGCATAAGTCCTGCCAAGACAACAGCAATCAGGAATGCTCTGTATTTTTCCTCTGGAGAAAGGCCAGGCATAATGGCGATGGCTGCGGCTACAATGGCTGTAAGACCGGCTGCCGGGCCACTTACACTTAAATGAGAACGGCTGGCAAAGCCTACAACAATACCTCCTACAATACCTGCAATAATTCCACTAAAAAGAGGTGCATTAGATGCCAAAGCTACTCCTAAGCATAAAGGAAGGGCTACCAGAAATACCACAATGGATGCCGGCAAATCGCTGGATAGACTTTTGATATAGTCTTTTGCACGTGGAGCTGGGGACATAATTTATTTATTTTTAAATGAGATTTATTTGAATACTTGAAATAGTAGAAGCGCCATTTTAAACAGCGCTCATTGATTTTGAACCAACATTTTCCAGTTGTTCAAAAAGTTTATTAAGAAAGCTTACTTTGCCAGTTTCTACGTTGTAAATGCCGCCAACAAACCCAATCTTTCCTTCTTGATAAAGATTTTGTAGAATTTCGCTTTTTGAAAGAATTTCATCTATACTGTTCAAAACATTGGCCTGGCTTACTACTTCCGCATAATCTTCTTTGCTCAATTCTTTCTTTGCAGCATTTGTTTTATCCAGCGCTGGTTTCACTTTATCTAATAGGCTGGTAAGATTACCCAACTCTACATTATCGCAAGCTCCTTTAATGGCACCACAACGGGTATGTCCTAATACCACTACCAGTTTAGAACCTGCAACAGCACATGCATATTCAATACTTCCTATTATGTCTGTGTTTACAATATTACCTGCAATACGAATACTGAAAATATCTCCTATCCCTTGGTCGAAAATCAACTCATTAGCTGTGCGGCTGTCCATACAGCTTAGTACAACTGCAAACGGATACTGGCCTGTAGCTGTTTCATTCATTTGCTCCAGCAGGTTGCGGTTTACTTTTAAATTGTTTACAAATCTTTTGTTTCCCTCGGCTAGTACATCAAATGCATCAGAGGGTGTAAGATTCTGTTGAAACTCTTTAGTATGTGTTCTCATGATATATTTTTTAATTGTCGATATTATTTTAGCCTTCTTTGCTCAGCAATACAGCGAGGCGACAAGATGGCCTTGAGCATTATTAAGATACATCGGCGCAGTGTTCAATCAAATGTGTCTGCCGATTACAAAAAGAGATGAATAGAAAAATCAGCAAACGTTAGGAGGAGGGCAAAGCATTTCGCCATGAAAAGCAGTGTACTCACTCGCAATATGGTGAGGGTGACGGCTATTAATGAGTTCTAAAATGTGAAAAAGCTCGTGATTGTCATCGAGGTGATATTCCTCAGAAAAATTATTGGAAGTGGAGGAACTTGCTTTTTCTTCCGTTGTGTTTCCAAAAGGATTAAAAGTATTATCATCTTCAACAGGAGACGATATATCCCCTTGTTGTGCAATAAGGTCGGCTATTTTTTTCTTTGCAGCAGACATAAAAGGAAGACTGATGGTCATCCATACTAAAGAGAGAGCCATGAAAACACAGCTGGCTTTTTGTAAGAGGCTATATGTCTGCTTCTTAGTACTCATGAAGGAACGCAAATCTAACGTATAACAGGCAGAAAGTAAAATAGTTCTGTTTTAAGAAATCTTAAAATTGAGTAGAGTCTTCTGGTAATTTTTCATATTCACCTTTTAATGCATACCAACCAAAAAGGGTTAACCCTAAAGCTATAGGAATAAAAATCAACAAAATAATAATCCAAATCACCGGATTATTAATATCCCTGGTACCGCTGCTATCAATATAAGTAATAGCTCCATATATTAAAAAGAAAATAAGTGCAGGCCCAAGTAGTAACCAAATGAAGCCAAGAATTTTTTTAAGAAAAGACATATTTATAAATATTTTATTATGAACAATTGTAAGCAGAAGGTTAGTCATCTACCTTGTCGTCAATTTTATTACTCAAATAAATAACACCTATAATAAGACATAGTGATGCTACGCCTATAGGATACCAAAGTCCAACTAACGGATCGGCCGGGAAAGTAGTGGCTAATAACAAACCAATAAACGGTACCAAGCCGCCAAATACCCCATTGCCTATGTGGTAAGGTAAGGACATGGAAGTATAGCGAATCTTGGTAGGAAATATTTCCACTAGGAAGGCCGCAATAGGACCATATACCATCGTTACATAAAGGATTAGAATAAATACCAGCCCTATAAATTTCCAGTATAAGGAGTTGGAAAGTGTTACGTTGGTATATTGAATAGCACTTGTGCTGATAGGCTTTGCACTAGTACTAAAAATAGTATCTGTGTAGTGTTGTGTGAAACTATTATAGCCTGCAGGTAATTGTATCGCCTGTGAATAAGTGATGACGGAGTCGCCAGCATTTGTAACATGTATTTTTTTGACCAACTCACTACTTTGTGTATTTTGTTGAACAAGTGTGGTGTCAATTTTACTATCAGTAAGGAAGGTATTGAAGATGGGGCGATACGTTACTATACCCAATAGCAGCCCTGCCATCATTATCCATTTTCTTCCTATTTTATCGCTCAGCCAGCCAAACAATAAAAAGAAAGGTGTTGCCAGTGCGATAGCCCATAGCATAATTGTTCTACTTTGCTCAAACTCCAGCTTGCAGGTATTTTCCAAAAAACTCTGTGCATAAAACTGCCCGGTATACCAGATAACACCTTGTCCCATTACAGCACCAAACAATGCCAGCAATACCATTTTAAGATTAGCTTTTTTACGAAAGCTTTCTCTTAATGGATTGGTAGATGTTTTTCCTTCTACCTTTAATTTTGAAAAAAGTGGCGACTCCGACATTTTTAGCCGTATATAAATAGAAACAACGACTAGTATGATAGATACCCAGAACGGATAGCGCCAGCCACCCCATTCAGCATTGAAAGCATCGTCGGTCATGTTGGATTTTACCAGCATAATTACTCCCAGTGCAACAAATAGCCCTAGGGTAGCCGTGGTTTGTATCCAACTGGTATAAAAGCCTCGCTTGGAAGCAGGCGCATGTTCCGCAACATAGGTAGCGGCACCACCATATTCGCCACCCAACGCCAATCCCTGTAACAAGCGTAATAACAAAACCAGTAATGGAGCAGCTATACCAATAGATTTATAGCTGGGAACTAAACCAATTAAAAATGTAGCGCCGCCCATTAATACAAGCGTGAGCAAAAATGTATACTTTCTGCCAATAAGATCTCCCAGCCTTCCAAAAACTAATGCACCAAAAGGGCGTACGATAAAACCTGCAGCAAAAATGGCTAAGGTGCTCAACAAGGCGGCTGTAGTATTGCCTTCGGGAAAAAATTGTGTGCTAATTGTTTTGGCAAGCATGCCAAAAATGTAAAAATCGTACCATTCTATCATGGTTCCTACAGAAGAAGCTGATATAACTTTCCATATACCAGATGGCTTTGCCTCGCTAGTTAGTTTCATGCGCTTAAAATACGAAGAGATAATGATTATTGTACTATTAAAAAAAAATTGTCTTCGTACATTTAGACATTAAAAGAAAAAGATTGTTATGTCGTATTCATACCAGATTAAATCATTTGAAGAATATAGAAGTGCGTATCAAAAAAGTGTAGAAGATCCGGAAGGTTTTTGGAGTGAAATTGCAGAAAATTTTTCCTGGCGTAAAAAATGGGACAAGGTGTTGGAGTGGAATTTCAGAGAGCCGGCTATCGAATGGTTTAAAGGAGGGAAACTGAATATCACAGAAAATTGTATTGATCGACATCTTGAAAAAATGGCCAGCCAGCCAGCTATTATTTGGGAACCCAATAATCCCGAAGAAAGAACAAGAATTGTTACGTATGAACGTTTGTATAAACGGGTTTGCCAGTTTGCACAGGTGTTAAAAAATAATGGTGTACAAAAAGGAGATCGTGTTTGTATTTATATGGGTATGGTACCAGAGCTGGCATATGCGGTGCTAGCTTGTGCTAGAATAGGTGCAGTACATAGTGTGATCTTTGGTGGGTTTTCAGCACAAAGTATTGCAGATCGATTGGAAGATGCAAAAGCGGAGTATATTGTTACCTGCGATGGAGCATATAGAGGAGGGAAAGATATTCCGCTTAAATCTGTAATTGATGATGCATTAATTGGTAATAAAGTGGTAAAGCGGGTGATTGTATATACCCGCACTCGTACGCCGGTGAGTATGATCAAAGGCAGAGATGTATGGTGGGAAGATGAAATGGAACATGCGGAAGCGCAAATTGAAAAAGATGGGATAGTTTCCTTTCCTGCGGAAGAAATGGATGCGGAAGATCCATTGTTTATACTATATACATCCGGCAGTACCGGTAAGCCCAAAGGTGTTGTACATACGATTGGCGGGTACATGGTATGGACAAATTATACATTCGTCAATGCGTTTCAATACCAACCCGGACAAATACATTTTTGCACAGCAGATATAGGCTGGATAACAGGACATAGTTATATTGTATATGGTCCGTTAAGTGCAGGAGCTACATCGCTACTATTTGAAGGCATTCCCACTTGGCCTGATGCCGGACGTTTTTGGGATATTGTAGATAAGCATAAGGTCAACATATTGTACACCGCACCTACGGCTATTCGTAGTTTAATGGGTTTTGGTACAGAACCTTTGCAGGGCAAAGATCTTTCTTCCTTGAAAGTATTGGGTACAGTAGGCGAACCTATTAACGAAGAAGCCTGGCATTGGTATGATGAGAATATCGGAAAAAAGAAATGTCCGATTGCAGATACCTGGTGGCAAACAGAAACAGGAGGATGTCTTATCTCCAATCTGGCAGGTGTTACTCCGGCCAAACCTTCATGGGCTACATTGCCTATGCCGGGAGTGCAACCACTGCTGGTGGATGAAAATGGAAAAGAAGTAACAGAGAAGGATGAGAATGGTTTATATAAAGGCAATCTTTGTATAAAGACACCGTGGCCGGGTATACTACGCACAACGTATGGTGATCATGAAAGATGCCGCACCAATTATTTTGCTACTTATGAGAACTTATATTTTACCGGCGATGGTGCATTAAAAAATGAAGAAGGGTTTTATCGTATTACGGGCCGTGTAGATGATGTATTAAATGTAAGTGGCCATCGCATAGGTACGGCCGAGGTGGAAAATGCTATCAATATGCATGCAGGAGTTGTAGAAAGTGCTATCGTAGGTTATCCACATGATGTAAAGGGGCAGGGGATTTATGCGTACGTTATCTATAGTGGTAAAATGCATGGTGATGATCTCACTAAGAAAGATATTCTTGCAACGGTATCCCGTATTATTGGACCTATTGCAAAGCCCGACAAAATTCAGTTTGTAGCCGGCCTTCCCAAAACAAGAAGTGGAAAAATTATGCGACGCATTTTACGTAAGATAGCAGAAGGGGAAGTGAATAATTTGGGAGACACTAGCACCTTATTAGATCCTGGTGTGGTAGAAGAAATAAAAAACGGAAGGGTATAAGTAAAATAAAGCAGCCACAAGGCTGCTTTATAATTTATTGAATTTATCGTGTGTTGTATAGGGCTTAATGAAATTGGCTTACCTACGGTTAGCTTATTTACGGATAGTAACCTTGGTTCCGCTGGTTGTGTACTTATATAAATCTTCTACATCTTCATTCTTCATAGAGATACAACCGAGTGTCCAGTTTTTATATTTATCTACCACCATTTCATCATTAGGCCAGGTACCGTGTATGCCAATGGATCCTCCTATACGTGCCGTGGAGGGAATTTCTCCTGCTTTTTTTCTCTGGTTAAATTTTTCCCAACTTTCTTTGGTGGGGTAGTCAATGCCCATAAAACGATGCCATTTATCATGAATCTTTTTATTGGTAATACGAAAGGAGCCTTCTGGTGTATTTTTATCACCTTCCATTTTTTTATCTCCTAATGAATTATTACCAAATACAACAGGGTAGGTAGCATACCATCCTTTTTCATCGTAAACGCTCAGCTCATAATCAGATTTATCGATGATAATAGAGATACTACCAACAGGCGCTATACCCGCATCTCTTCTGGAAGAGATTGTAGTGGATTTTTTTTTCGTATCAGACCTGCCTGATAGTCCTAAAATGCCACTACTGGCAATCAGTGTAAAGAGTAGAACAAAATTTTTCATGAAGTATCCTTAACCGTCCTTTTATAAAACGGGCTTTGTTTTTGTTTATTCTCTGCTGCTTTTGTTTTAACGATTGTTTTACAAGAGTACCTCTAATGTGACAATGCTGCAAAGAAAAACCCCCATGAAAAAATTCATCGGGGTTGTGGATAAAAAAGAGAGTATGTAATTAGTTTACTTCTATGCTTTTTACTATTTATGTGTCACTGTTTCATTATCAATTCATCCAGCGGTAAGGCATACACAAGTTGCGTATTTTTTCTGCAGCATTACCAGCTGCTGATACGGAAACCTACATTAAAAGGAGTTTGATCAAGGCCTTTTTCAAACATACTTTTGAAAGCATAGGAGCCATATAATTTTACAGGGCCCAACGCCACTTCACCAATGTAAGACAGCTTCCATTCTCTAAGATCAAATTGACCTTTTGTTTTATTCACATTGCCATCCTGTTTTATTTTTTGACGAGAGCTATAGAGATATCCGGCGCTGATACCGGCACTTATGCCAAAACCTCTTTTACGATCTGGTGTAAAATTAAAGTTAAGCATGATGGGCACGGTAAGGTAGTCTGCTGCCAATTTGTTCTTACTTAAGTTAGAATAACCTTTGTCTATCAATGTGGGGAGCTTGTTGAAGCGTATCTCTTTGTCTTCAAAATGATAATTGTTTAGCTCTAATCCTACACCATATTTTAGGTTTACTATATGCTTAACCATGTTTAGTCGCTGCATAAATACCCAGACATTAACGTTGCGTGATTTTCCTGTCCGCAGGTTTAGCCAATCTTCATTACTATCTGGGGCTATAATAGCTGATGGTGTTCCGAGTCCATAAACCGTCTTATCATTATAATTTGAAAAACCAAGATCAACGATCCACCAATTGGTACTCACATTAGACGGCTTATCCCGATTGCGCTTTGTGATGCGTAAGATGCGTTCTTTTCTGGAACCGTTTTCGCTATCATTGCCACTGCCTGATTCTCTGATGATAACCATTCCGCCTATCTTGATAGTATCCGGCTTCGCTTTGCCAGTAGTATCTTTTTGAGAAAACCCGCTTATAAAAATAAATATGCCGGTAAGTAGAGTAAAAACCTTTTTCATCACTTTGTTTTTTGAATTTATAATTGAATAGCCAGGCCGGCAATCAATAAACGATTTTCATCGTCTGTAGCTTTAATATTTGTAGCTTTTTCAAAACTACGGGTTAGCTTACGAAAGAAACCACGAAGTTTATTTTTATTACCAGCCTGTATGGCTACATCTTCAGTATCTGCAGGTACAAAAGAAGCCGCTTGAATATCTAACGAAGTAGCTATAGCTGGTGTTACAACGGGGCGAGAATATATTTCTTTATGATTTGTTAATGCCTCTTTTGTATCGCTTACTAATGCAGCAGCAATATCTTTTTTAAGCCTCTCATTACTTTCTGTATTGTCTTGCTGTGTAGTTATCTGGCTGGCTAGTAAAGTTGGCTTGTTATCTTGTTGTTCGGGAATGGTGGTGGTACTGCTTTTGTTTTGAGCAACAGTATTTTCTTGTTTTGTATATGCTGTAGCAGTATTTCTTTCAGAAACGTATTGTGTATCTAAAGAAGGAGTTGTGGCCTGCTCCTGAGGGGTATTTATATGTGTATTGGAAGCTGTACTATTTTTCTCTTTTATCGGATCTATTTGTGCAAGGGGCGTTACAGGTTTGTCCGATTCATTATTTAGAATAGAAACTAATCCTACGGAAAGACCTAACAGGATGATAACAGCTGCAGCTATTCTCCACCAACGTAGCATTAGTACAGGCTTCACTGGCGTCTCTTCTTCTATTGAGCGATAGAGTATTTCTTTATCGGGAAATACAATACTGGTTTCTGGTTGATTTTTTGCCTGTTGTAATTGTTTAAGCAATTGCAGCGCGGCAGGATTTGTGTTTACAAATAATTCAACTTTCTTTTCTGCGTCAGCTGACAGTTCTTCATCCACATAAGAAAGCAACCAGTCTTCGTAATTGGTAGCGGTAATTGTAGTAGTTGTGGACTGTTTAAATAAGTCTTCTTTTTGATTATAGTTGGCGGTAGTATCAGGAGATAATTTAGTGTAAAGAAGTTGTTCCAGTTCTTCTTTTAGATCGGGATGATGGCTTACAAAAATATCCACCATACGGCGTTCGGCCTCCGTCAATTCATTATCCATATACAGGATAAAAAATTCTTCATAATTATGGCGATCTATTTTCATGTTTCTGGGTGTTTAGACAATATTTTCTGCAGCAACCAAATAATTCTTTAATTGAATGCGGGCTCTGTGCAGGTACACTTTTACCTGACTTTCACTTAAGCCTGTGATATCCCCTATTTCTGCATAACTATATCCTTCATAATCTTTTAATAATACCAAAGATTTTTGTGTTTCGCTCAACCGGCTCAGTGCCTGATCCAATACTTTTTTCAGGTTATTAGCGGGTTTATGCTGTACACGGGTATCTTCTGCAAAATCTTCTTTTAGCTGAATCCTTTTTACTTTACGTATATGGTCTATCATTTGATGATAGGCCACTGTAAAGAGATAGGACTTGGAGCGTTGTGCATCTACTTCATCTTTATTACGCCACATTTTTTCAAAAGCTGTCTGGACAATGTCCCGAGCATCCTCTTCATGGCGTAAATTCTTCAGTATGAAGCGATATACGTTATCCGCATACGTGCTAACACATT
>CAZPPM010000109.1:0-10991 GCA_964588445.1 uncultured Citrobacter sp. | reverse complement strand
CATTGGTAGGTGGATTTATATTTATGACATGGTTTGCCGGAAAAATCTACCGCACAGGCATTCTCATGTATGGTAAAAAAGCTTCCTGGAAAGAAATGCTTAAGTGGGCATTTAGAAAATAATCAGATACGCACATAAAAGAACCAAGCCGGAAGTAGTACACTTTCGGCTTTTTTGTTAAATTTTTCTTTTTCCGCCATCAGGTGTAACATAATACGAAGCCGATCGTATATTTGAATACGAAGGAATTCGTTAATACTAAATAACCATAATCAACAAGTATGAAAAAGACATTTTTTTCTCGCAACTCACTTCTTCCCCTCTGCTTTGTAGCAGTAGCCGGAATTTTATTCATTTCCTGGAATGGTAAGCAACAACATACCTACAAGCAAGCGTCAACAGATACATTACCCCTAAAAGAAAGAAAAATAACAGACTTGGATGCTGCCATTGCCGAACTGGACAAAGTAAATATTCAGTTGGAAATAGAAAAAGCAATGAAGGACGTAAATATCGCTTTAAAGGAACTGGATGCGGCTAAAATTAATAAAGAAATTCAAGCTGCTATGAAAGAGATAGATCTTTCAAAACTCAAAACAGAAATAGCGCAAGCTATGAAAGAAGTGGATGTGGCCAGACTACAAACAGACCTAGCATCATTGGCTAACATAGACTGGGAAAAAATTCAAGCCGAAGTCAAAAAAGTGGAACAGGTCGACTTCACTGCTTTGGAAAAAGAGTTGGCGGGTGTAAGAGAAGAAATGCAGCAATTACAACCCAAACTTGAAAAGGAAATGCTAAAAGCTCAGGAAGAAATAGCCAAAGCAAAAGAAACCCTGAAAGAATATAAAACATTTGTAGACGGACTGGAAAAAGACGGCTTGATAAACAAAAAAGAAGGCTATAGTATTGAACACAAAGACGGTAAGCTTATCATCAACGGCGAAGAAGTGTCTCCCAAAATTTATAAAAAAAATGAGCCTTTCCTAAAGAAGCACAAGAATATCAATATTAATCAATCAAGCAATAAAGAGGATAAGATAATTATATAAAAACATATTGCCATGAAATGCAAAAAAGTCCTTCTAGCAAAGGGCTTTTTTGTTTGCACTATTCTGCAATATCGATTCATAAAAAAACAATAGCTATATAACTAAATAATTATGTAATCTTGACATTATAATTTCAATAAAGGTTTTATGAAAATTCTTCATTTCATCCTTTCCCTTTTCATTAGCTCATTTGCCTTCTCACAGCAAATTGATACTACAGAGCAGATTATAGAGGGAAGAGTAAACGCTGCATCACAACAAGCAAAACCTTATGTGATACTTATATCCGTGGATGGCTTAAGAAATGATCTTGTAGCAACCTATAATGCGTCCACCATTCAACGCCTGGCTTCGCAAGGAGTAAGTGCTACTCATGTGATTCCTTCTTATCCCACCTTAACCTTTCCCAATCATTATAGTATAGTTACGGGTCTCTATCCTATACATCACGGCATTGTAAATAACACCTTTTATGATCCTGCGAGAAAAAAATTTTACTCAAAAGGGAATACATCGATTGTAACTGACGGCAATTGGTATGGAGGCACACCACTCTGGGTATTAAGTGAGCAACAACAATTATTAAGCGCCTGCTTTTACTGGGTAGGTTCAGAAGCGGATATTCAAAATACCTTACCTACCTATTATTTTAAGTACAACGAAAAAATAGATATAGATACACGTATCGCTACTGTCAAAAAATGGTTACAGCTTCCGGAAGAAAAACGTCCACACTTGATCACTTTTTATCTTCCCCAAGTAGACCATGAGTTGCATTCGCACGGTATAGGATCAGAGCAAAGTAAAAAAGCTGTTCAGTTTGTTGATGAAAGCATAGGAAAGTTGGTCGCCTCCATTGATTCCCTCCGGCTACCGGTAAACTATATTTTGGTATCCGATCACGGTATGACTAATGTTAGCAAAGACAAAGAAATTCATCTACCTCAAGCCATTGATACCTCAACGTTTTTTGTTGTTTCCGGATCGGCATTGTTACAGCTTTACGGTAGAGATCTGAGTAAGAAAGAAATTAAAAAAGCCTATAAAGCCATTAAAAAAGAAGCCAAAGATTATACGGCTTACTTAAGTAACCGCACACCTAAAAGATGGCATTTTAGAAAAAAAGATGATGCATTCAACCGGATGGGAGATATCATACTCGTAGCCGATCCTCCCGCCTATTTTCATTTGGGAAAGATGCCTGCAACTAATATTGGTTATCATGGCTTTGATAATAAATTAAAAGATATGTATGCCAGCTTCTATGCCTGGGGGCCTGCTTTCAAAAACAAGCTGCTTATCAAAGGATTTGAAAATGTACATATCTATCCATTAGTCGCAGAAATTTTGGGACTCACTTATGATTTTAAAATTGATGGAAAATTAAAAGTACTGGAAGGTATTTTAAAAAAGTGAGGCGAGAAGCTATGCACAAAAAAAAGAGCCCTTGTAATAAGGACCCTTTAATTCTTACTAATCCAATATTTTTTTAAAAACCGCTAAATTGTAAGGGCGATGGCGCTATTATGTAATGATCGCTCTCAAACATTTCGATATTTAACTGAAAGCTTTCATCTGCTTTTATAACAACTTTCTCTTTCGTTACTTTCCTATATCCCGCTTTTTCAAAAACAAACTTGTAGGTTCCGGGCTTTAAATCACCAAATCCAAAGTTTCCCCTTTCATCGGATTGTACAGCCTTTTCCTTTTTGGATAATAAGTAAGCTGTAACGTTTACATCCTTAATAGGTTTTTTGTTTTCGCTGTGTATAATCAACCCTTCCATGTCATTCTTCTTCTCCGCTTTGGGATCTACAGGGTTTGTAGTTGCATAAGCAGTTGAGAAGCTAATCATTGTCAGCAGTAATAGAAAAATTTTGGTGTCCATATTCGATTATTTGCAGGAAAGAAAACAATTATATTGTCACTGCCCTTCTGCACATTTATTAATAAAATTAGCTGTTTTTAGGGGATCTGCCATAGCTTTCTCAAAATCTTCCCATACGCTTCGTATTATCTCCGCTGCTGGTAGTATTTCTTCGAGCAAAGCACTTACCTGGCCTATCTCCAACTCACCTTCAGTCAATTCACCTTCAAACATCCCTTTTTTAGCCCTTCCCCTACCCAATAGCTGCTGTAATTTTTCTAAATCAGCTCCTGTTTCTTCTTCTTTTTTTACCTGCTCGTAAAAGGCGTTCTGCAATAAACGAACGGGGGTTAACTTCTTCAAAGCCAATATAGTATCCCCTTCTCCCGCATTAATTACGGCCTTTTTAAATTCAATATGCGACGAAGCCTCTTCACTGGCTACAAATCGACTCCCCATCTGTACTCCCTCGGCTCCTAAGACCATGGCAGCTAGCATTTGCCGACCCGTAGCAATCCCACCGGCTGCAATAACGGGTATACTCACGGCCTGTGTTACAGCCGGTAGTAATACCATCGAGGTAGTTTCCTCTCTTCCATTATGTCCACCTGCTTCAAATCCTTCAGCGACAACGGCATCGCAACCCGCTTCCTCCGCTTTACGGGCAAACCGGGTACTACTTACTACATGCACTACCTTGATATTCTTATCTTTTAAAGCGCTGCACCAGGCCTTGGGATTTCCGGCAGAAGTAAATACTATAGGCACTTTTTCTTCAATAATAATATCTACATGCTTGGCAATATCCGGATAGAGTAAGGGGAGATTCACGCCAAAAGGCTTATGGGTTGCCGCTTTACATTTTTGTATATGCTCTCGCAATACTTCCGGATACATGGAGCCCGCTCCGATCAAGCCCAATCCGCCCGCATTACTCACTGCACTGGCCAGCCGCCAGCCGCTTGCCCATATCATGCCCGCCTGTATAATGGGATACTCAATACCCAGCAAGCTTGTAATTCTATTCTGAAAAACACTCATCATTATGCTTTTTGCAAAAATAAGACAACACGGACGAGCCGTCTCCAAAAGAAAAAGGAAGCTTACGTGTACTAAATAAAGGATAAACTAACCCAAATCAATATTGGTATTATCGCCAATATTTAAGCTTCGTGTTTCACCTTTCAGGCCTGTATCGCTGCCGATAATCGAGTCTTCCAGCACAATATCAAATAAATTAGAAAAGGAGCCAATGATAGAACGACGAACAATAGAATAATTGAGTGTTGTATTTTCTCCAATTGTTACATTAGGCCCAATAATAGAGTTTTTTATATCACAGCCTTCACCAATACTTACAGGCGGAATGATAACGGTATTTTCGAAATTATAAACAGTATGATTATTGGAAAATTTCTTTAACAAAGTAGCATTTGATTCCAGCAACGTTTCCTTTCTGCCGCAATCAAACCAGCTATCGACTTTGAATGGCTTCAATTTTACACCTTGCTTCAACATGCAGTCCAATGCGTCTGTAAGGCTATACTCCCCATGCGTTCGCAGCCCTTGCCGGTAATTACTTTCCAAACACTGGAAAAGTTGTTCGCTTTCTTTTATTTTATAAATACCTACCAATGCCAGATTGGATTTGGGTATCGACGGCTTTTCCACCACATGCTCTATATATCCATCGTCGCCAATCTCTGCCACCCCAAATTCCCGCGGATCGTCTACTTTTTTTACTCCCAGCATTGAATGCGGGCTATTTACCACTTCAGCCACATTGTACTCGCATATAGTATCACCCAGCACTACAATTACCTCGTCATTATTGACAGCTTCCTTTGTTATTTTAATCGCATGACCTACCCCCTGCCTGTCTATTTGCTGTACATATTGTACCTGTAAATCCGGGTAATGCTGTTGCACATAATCTCTTATCTTATCTCCCAGATAACCTACTATGAAAATAAATTCAGTGATTCCGGCATCACGTATTTGATCAACGATGATACTAAGCACGGTTTTACCAGCAAGTGGTATCAATGCTTTTGGCTGTGTATAACTATGTGGGCGAAGTCGTGTACCCGCTCCTGCTACCGGTATTATTGCCTTCATGTTCCCTTTGGGGCATTTTTGCTATAAATTAAAAAGCTAACGAATGTAATACTTTTTAAAACAAACAAAAAAGTTATCCGCATCTTGCCTGTTTCAAACGGCCACTCGCCTATTTTTGCAGCCTGAAAAGGTAGATTAGTAACTATATGTCGCTCTACCAATTCTGATACGCTACTAATAAACACAATTATAAGCGCATTTTTCATCGTTCCACCCGCCATGTATCTATTTGAAGTAATTTCATTTAAAACATGGTTAAAACATTATTACATGCAAAGAGATAACAAAGTATTCGACCTCATCAACCAAGAACTTGTCCGTCAGCGAAATGGCATTGAGCTGATTGCTTCTGAAAATTTTACATCACTGCAGGTAATGCAGGCAATGGGTACTGTGCCTACAAATAAATATGCAGAAGGATACCCCGGCAAAAGATATTATGGAGGATGTGAAGTAGTAGATGAAATAGAAACATTGGCTATCGATAGATTAAAAGAAATATTTCATGCCAGCTGGGCTAATGTGCAGCCGCACAGCGGCGCTCAGGCTAATGCTGCCGTATTTTTAGCTTGCGTAAAACCCGGTGACAAGGTATTGGGACTTGACTTAAGTATGGGAGGTCACCTTACACACGGCAGCCCGGCTAATTTTAGTGGAAAAAACTATCAGGCACTTTTCTACGGTGTAAAAAAAGAAACAGGGCTGGTTGACTATGAGCAGTTGGAAGCAACTGCGCTCAAAGAAAAACCAAAAATGATAATCTGTGGCGCTTCTGCTTATAGTCGCGACTGGGATTATAAACGCATCAGAGAAGTAGCTGATAAAATAGGGGCTATTGTTTTTGCCGATATTGCTCATCCTGCGGGCCTTATTGCCAAAGGGTTACTAAACGATCCTTTTGAACATTGCCATATTGTAAGCTCTACTACGCATAAAACTTTGAGAGGTCCCCGTGGCGGTATCATTATGCTACGACACGATTTTGAAAATCCCTGGGGTATCAAAGACCCTAAAGGAAATACTCGTACCATGAGCCAACTTTTGGATCTTGCCGTATTTCCCGGTACACAAGGCGGGCCGTTGGAACATGTAATCGCGGCCAAAGCTGTTGCTTTTGGAGAAATTCTTTCGGAACAATTCACGCTATACGCTAAGCAGATTATTTTAAACGCACAGGCAATGGCTCAGGCCTTAGTCTCTCGTGGGTACAACCTTATCAGTAATGGTACGGATAACCACCTAATGCTTATTGACCTTAGAAATAAAAACCTTACCGGCAAGAAAGCACAGGAAACTCTTGACAAAGCACATATTACTTTAAATAAGAATGCCGTTCCCTTTGATGATAAGTCTCCATTTGTAACATCAGGTATCAGGATTGGCGTACCCTCCATTACTACAAGAGGTATGCAGGAAAATGATATGGCAACCGTGGTGGAACTTATCGACAAAGTTTTATCAAACCCGGATGACGAGAAATTGATTGCCGATACGAAAGAAGAAGTAAAATCATTTATGCAGCAATTCCCATTGTATCCTGAATTGTAAATATTTTTTTAAGTTTACGCTATCATCCAAAAAGCAAAAAAGCGATTATGATTCAACGTCAGCAAAGTCTCTGGTTTTTATTAGCGGCTACCTGTTCCGTTCTAAGTTTTATGTTTCCTTTTTATGCAGGCAATGTTATTCCGGCAGGTACTACTGTCCCTACTTATAGAGAACTTGATGGAGCCAGCCATTTTCTTTTGCTCATATTAACAGGCGCCTCCGTATTGGCAGGACTTATAGGCCTTTTCTTATTCAAGGATAGAAAAACACAATTAAAGATTGCCATTTCCGGAATGCTGGCTTCCATACTACTGCTTATCATCTATATTGCACAAACAAAGAAATTCATTGACGGTCGTATTACACTCAGTGCTATTCTTATCATTGCAATTGTGATTGGCTTCTTTATGGCAGCTCGTGGTATTTGGAAAGATGAGAAACTCGTAAAAAGCCTGGATAAGCTTAGATAAACTTTCAAACAACCCTATAAAAAAAGCAGCATCCATTCAGGAGCTGCTTTTTTATTGTTCCTTTAACAACGAAAGGGCGGAACTAAGTCCACCCCTTCTTCTCTATTGGGTCTCTCTCTCCAATTTTATTTTACCAAAATATTTTTACTTTCTCTGTAATCAACACCGGAGACGTTTACTACATACATCCCCGCCCGCATAACAGAAGGGACCGCAATAGTTGTTGTTGTAACAGACCCGTGATTTTTTACAGTTTCCTGGTAAACGATTTGTCCGGATAAATTAGCTATAGTAATCAGATAAGGTCCTAGTTTAAGATTTGTTAGTTGTACCCAGATATGGCTCCCTGTAACAGGTACGGGATATATTGAAAATCCTTTCTGTGTAGTGCTCATGTCCACTTTCAATATCCTGCTATAAAAAGGCTTGCCGGCTTTTTCCAACACATATATTCTATAAAAATTATTTCCATCCAACGGCTTATCATCAAATGCTGAATAAGAAGCCTTGCCATTATTATTCTCTTTGGGCTTAAACTCACAAATAGGCTTAAAATCTACACCATTGGACGAACGTTCTACTTTATATACTTCTACATCTAACTCCGTAAGATTGGTCCATTCCAATTGTACTCCCTGATCTTTTTTATAAACAACCCATCCATCCATCATCACCGGCAATACAACAGCCGCAGGTTTTACCACTCGCATGGTATCGTTTGCTTTAGTTTGTTTTACAAATGCTAAAAAAACAAACAGCCCTATGTATAAAATTCTTATACGCATCATTTTTTTGTTTTACTAAAAACTAAATGCTTAAATACAAAAGGCTTTAAAAGGAGATGGAAAAAGTAAACACAACTTTTCTGCAATAGCTAGTAATATAATTACTACTATTCGGTGTCTTACTTTGATAAACTAAAAATGAAATTGGTACGGATCTTCAGAGAGATTGGAGGGTAAACCATTCTTTATTCAGAATGGTTGAACAAAACTATATGCTGGTTTTAATAACTGCAAGCTTTTTGAAATTTATTTTTCAAATAATACTATCGTATTTATACTAACAATTTTCTTTCTGCCAAGAGGATCAAATCGTTGTATTATAAAAATGCTCCGGTGTGACTACCTTTTACACCTTTACAATCTTTTGGTTTACCCGCGTAAACAAGTGTACCACCATCATCACCGGCTTCCGGCCCCAGATCTATCAACCAATCCGCACTCTTTATTACATCAATATTGTGCTCGATCACGATGATAGAATGCCCTTGATCTATCAAGGCATTAAAAGAGGCTAATAGTTTTTTTATATCATGGAAATGCAGTCCTGTTGTAGGCTCGTCAAAGATGAATAATATCTTCCCAGCGCCACGACCTTTCCCTAAGAAAGAAGCCAGCTTTACCCGCTGTGCTTCACCACCGGAAAGCGTATCGGATGACTGTCCTAGTTTTACATAACCCAGCCCTACATCACTTAGCGGTTGGATGGCTTTGGCAATATTTTTTTCCTCTCCAAAAAAATCAATCGCATCATCCACACTCATTTCCAATACATCAAAAATATTTTTGTCTTTATATTTTACTTCCAACACTTCTTCTTTAAATCGCTTGCCGCCACATGATTCGCATACTAAGTGTACATCTGCGAGAAACTGCATTTCCACCACCTGTTCTCCTTCTCCTTTACATGTATCACATCTTCCTCCATCTACATTAAAAGAAAAATGCTTCGGTTGAAATCCACGCATTTTACTTAATGACTGTCGGGCATATAAATCTCTTATATCATCGTAAGCTTTGATGTATGTAACCGGGTTGCTGCGAGATGATTTACCAATGGGATTTTGATCAACCATTTCTACCTGATTTATGGATTCAATATCACCTGTTATGGCTTTATGTAATCCTACTTTTTGCCCCAGTTCTCCTTTTATTTTTTGTAAAGCCGGATATAAAATTTGCTTCACAAGCGTTGTTTTACCACTTCCACTCACACCGCTTACTACGCACAGCATATTGAGTGGAAACTTCACTGTAATATTTTTAAGGTTATTCTGCCTGGCACCTTCCACCGTAATGGCATTTGTTACCTTTCTAGTATGCTTAGGCGGCTCAATAGCCAACTCTCCTTTTAAATATTTTCCGGTAAGACTCTTAGGGTCTTGAATTAATTCATCATAGGTACCCTCAGCCACAACTTCACCTCCCAAATGAGAAGCTAATGGCCCCATATCTATAATATGATCGGCTTGGCGCATCATCATATCATCATGTTCTACCACGACAACAGTATTCCCTAATTTTTTCAGTTCTTTGAGAACACGAATAAGATTTGCCGTATCTCTTGAATGTAATCCTATCGAAGGCTCATCTAGTATATATAAAGAATCGGTAAGATTACTTCCGAGGCTGCGTGTAAGCTGTATGCGTTGACTCTCACCCCCGCTGAGTGTATTGGCTAATCTGTCAATCGTTAGATAAGCCAATCCTACATCTTCCAGTGTTTTTAAGCGATGGTTTATTTCTAGTAGAACTCTTTTAGCTATTTGCTTTTCATGGTCAGTAAGTTTTGATGTGAGCTTTTCAAACCACTGCTTTAATTCTTTTACAGGCATCTTACTCAACTCGCCAATATTCAGCTTATCTACTTTTACATATAAAGCTTCTTTACGAAGGCGATAGCCTTTACAATCGGGACAAGTTGTTCTTCCCCGATAACGGCTTAACAAAACACGATACTGTACTTTATATAAGTTTTGCTCTACCTCTTTAAAAAAATCATTGATACCCTGCACATGCTCATTCCCTTCCCATAGTATGGCATACTGCTTATCGGTAAGATCAACAATAGGTTTGTGTACAGGGAAATTAAATTTCTTGGCACCTTTAATAAACTGCTCTCGCCACAAGCCAAGCTTTTCCCCTTTCCATGGGGCTACCGCTCCTTCATATACACTTAACCGACGATCGGGTATGACAAGATCATTATCTATACCTAATACCTGGCTGAAGCCTTCGCAAGTAGGGCATGCACCAAATGGATTGTTAAATGAAAAAAGATTAGGTACAGGTTCTTCAAAAGTAATTCCATCCAGCTCAAATCTATTATTGAAATTCTTTAGCGCTCCTCCGTTTACTTCCACATACATATCTCCTTCTCCTTCATAGAAGGCTGTACCAATGGAATCTCCCAACCGATGTATATCTTCTTCCTCAAAAGGTTTTACAACAATCCTGTCAACTAATATATAAACGATTTTATCTTTCGCTTGTAAAGTAGCTTTTAAGACTTTGTCGGATAATTCGAGCGTTTCTTCAATACGCAATATTTCTCCTGCCTCTTCCTTGCTTTTACAATAAATACGTGAAAATCCTTTTTGAGCAAGAATAGTTAGCTCTTCTCGACTATCTCTGTTTTTATGCTGTCTAAATAAAGAAAGAATATATACTTTATCTCCTTCCTTCAATTGTGTAATGTGGTTGACCACATCGGTAACATCATCCTTTTTTACCAACTTACCAGAAATGGGAGAAACTGTTTTTCCTATGCGAGCATATAGCAAGCGCAGGTAATCATATATCTCTGTCATACTACCTACAGTACTCCGCGGCGTACGTGTTATCACTTTTTGTTCAATAGCAATAGCCGGGCATAGGCCTTTGATATAATCTACATCCGGCTTATTCATCCGGTTTAGAAATTGCCGAGCATAAGCACTTAAACTTTCCGCATAACGACGTTGCCCCTCGGCATATAATGTATCAATTGTTAAAGAAGATTTACCCGATCCGGATACTCCTGTTACTACAATGAGCTTATTACGAGGAAATTCAACACTGATATCCTTCAAATTATGAACTCTTGCGCCTTTGATACGAATGCTTTCTGCGGAATTTACGGTCTTTGGTTGGGCGTGATTTTTCCCTTTTATTG
>CAZPPM010000108.1:0-11256 GCA_964588445.1 uncultured Citrobacter sp. | reverse complement strand
AAAAAACAACTTGGGTAGATTGCGCTTACTGGACTGACAGAACGGCTATTTCTCAATACCTCACCAAGGGTAAGCAGGTATATGTAGAAGGGCAGCCGGAAGTGAGATCTTTTACTCGGCAGGATGGTACAGCCGGCGCATCCCTATCCATGCGGGTAAGAGAAATACAACTCTTAGGAGGTCGTAGCGAAGGCACTGGAGGTACTCCTTCTTACGCAGGAGCCGCCACTACCAGCCAGCCTGCTTATACAGGAGCAGGTGTAGAAGCTGCGGATGATTTACCTTTTTAAAAAGTTGATAACCGACTTTAACTATTCTCGTCCTGCCTTACAAGGCGGGACGTTTTTTATTTGTTTATTTGCACAATGGCAGAACAATTATTTTCATACGAACGACTCATTGCGTTTTCAAAAAATATCTTTTTACAAATAGGGTGTAGCGAAGAACATGCGACTACTGCTGCTGCTACTTTGGTTTCGGCAGATATACGTGGTGTAGATTCTCATGGAGTAGCCAGGCTGAGTGGTTATGTACGCTTATGGGAAGCAAAGCGGGTGAATGCGCAACCGCAAATAAGAATAATACATGAAACACCTTCCACAGCGGTTGTAGATGGTGATAGCGGATTAGGGTTGGTAGTAGCACCTTATGCAATGCAGGTGGCTATAGAAAAAGCAAAAGCTGTGGGTACAGGTTGGGTAAGTGTGCAGAACAGTAATCATTTTGGTATAGCGGCCTATCACGCTATGATGGCTTTGCAATATGATATGATTGGTATGGCGATGACGAATGCAAGTCCGTTGGTAGCGCCTACATTCTCTACAGCAAAAATGCTAGGTACCAATCCCATTTGTGTAGCAGCACCTGCTGGTGAAGAACCTGCTTTTGTTGCTGATCTCGCAACTACTACCGCAGCTAACGGTAAGCTGGAAATTTTACAAAGAAAAAACTTGCCTACACCTTCTGGTTGGGTGCAAGAGATGGATGGCGCCCCTTCTACCGATCCGCATATCTTAAAAAAAGGAGGTGCATTATTACCACTTGGTGGTGATAGAGAACACGGGAGTCATAAAGGGTACGCATTGGGTGCTATTGTTGATATATTTTCTGCTTTATTGAGCGGTGCAAATTACGCTCCTTGGGTGCCCCCTTTTCCTGCTTATGTACCTATGCCGGCACAGCAGCCTGGAAAGGGTATTGGCCATTTTTTTGGGGCCATGCGGGTTGATGCTTTTCGTCCGGCAGAAGAATTTAAAAAGAGCATGGATCACTGGATACAGGGCTTCAGAAATGCAGCACCTGTGGCTGGCGAAGAAAAAGTGCTGGTGCCCGGAGATCCTGAAAGAGAAATGGAAACGATCAGAGTGCAAGGCGGCGTACCACTACTTGAAGCGGTAGTGGAAGATTTGCAAACACTTGGGAAAAAAATGGGGGTAGAGCTCTGATGTTTATTCAGGGTTAAATAAAGCCTTTAATTCTTTTGCTTCATCAGGTTTCATCTTGCCTCCAAGGATTAAACGTATTTGTCGTCTGCGAAGAGCTCCTTCATATAGTTTTTTGTCTTCTTCTGTATCTGGTTCCAGTGCAGGAACGGCCTGCGGTTTGTTTTGATCATCCAGCGATACAAAAGTGTAATAAGCTGTATTGCTTTTGTATTTATGTTGTTTTTTTAAATCTTCTCCCCATACTTCCATATGTACTTCCATAGAGGAGTTGAAGGCTCTTGTTACTTTGGCTCTTATATGCACTACGTTGCCTAGCTTTATCGGGTTTTCAAAAGAAATATTATCTACGGAAGCTGTAACAACAGGCGCATTACAATGTTTTTGAGCAGAAAGTGCTGCGGCAATATCCATCCAATACATTAACCGTCCGCCCATAAGGTTGCCAAAGACATTGGTGTCATTGGGTAACACTAGCTCTGTCATGATGGTTAAACTGTCTACAGGTTTCTTCAGCTCCATGAGTAGTTTTTTGCAAATATAAGTTCTATAAATAAGGATAGGCGGAGAGGAGGTAATTAATGATTACTTATTAATTAGTATAGGCTAATTCTGGCATAAGAAGTTTTGTATTTAAATAGTAGCTTTGCCATCATTTTTTTATGGATACACATTCAGGTATTTCATTTGACAATACAGAATTTGCGTTTGAATACAAATCCGACAAGCAGCTAAAAAAAGCCCGGTTTTTATTTTCTTCTATGGGCAAAAGCTGGCTGGTGAAACTAGGTACTCGCTTAACCCCTTGGGCTATTAAAGTGGGCTTGCCTATTAAAGGAATTCTTCGCACTACAATTTTTGAGCAGTTTGTTGGTGGTGAAACACTGGAGGAGACTGCAAAAGTAGCTCAGAAATTAGGAGAGTATAATGTGAAAGTGATACTGGATTATGGTGTGGAAGGGGGAGATGATGGTGAAGAAGGATTTGATCATGCTACTGAAGAATTTATTCGGGTTATTAATTATGCGGCTACGCAACCGAATATTCCTTTTATGAGTATTAAGGTAACCGGGTTTGCAAGATTTGCTTTGTTGCAAAAACTGGACGAGCAAATGAATCGTTTATCCGGAACGCTTATGAAGAGGTTTCTTACGGCGGTGGATGAATTATCTCCTTTGGAAAAAGAAGAGTGGCATAAAGTACGCCATCGTATGATGCGTATTTGTGAAACGGCTGCAGAAAAAAAAATAGGGGTGCTGGTAGATGCAGAAGAAACCTGGATTCAAGATCCGGTGGATGCGTTAACCATCTTAATGATGGATACGTTTAATAAAAATCGCTGTGTGGTTTTTAATACGATTCAGCATTATCGTCACGACAGGCTCGCCTTTCTTAAAGATTCTTATACAGCGGCGGTAGAACGCAACTTTGTATTAGGTGCAAAGCTGGTGAGAGGCGCCTATATGGAAAAGGAAAGAAAGAGAGCTGCAGAGAATGAGTATCCTTCTCCCATACAGCCCAACAAAGAAAGCAGTGACCGGGACTATAATGAAGGTCTTACTTTCTGTATAGAACACTTGGATAGAATATCGTTAATTGTTGCATCTCATAATGAACATAGTAACCTGTTGGCTACTCAGTTGCTACGAGATAAAGGTTATCCGCTTGCGCATCCTCATATACACTGGAGTCAATTATACGGAATGAGTGATAACATAACATTCAACTTAGCGCACGCAGGTTGCAGTGTCAGTAAGTATCTTCCCTTTGGCCCGCTAAAAGATGTCATTCCTTATCTCATGCGTAGAGCACAGGAAAATACTTCCGTAAAGGGACAAACGGGTAGAGAGCTTGCACTTATTCGCAAAGAACTACAAAGAAGAGCTGCTAAATAATTTATTCAATAGAACTATCGCGAGGCTGTACTGTTCTAGCCGCATGAAAGTCCAGCAGGTAGGTGAATAGATTTACTTCTTTTGAAATCTGAAGTTTCTTTCGAAGTCGGTAGCGGCTTATTTCTACTCCTCTTATGGATATATTCATCAACTGGGCGACTTCTTTTGTACTTAAATTCATGCGCAGGTAAGCACACAATTTCATTTCATTAGCAGTGAGGTTAGTGTGTTTTTCTTTTAATGCTAGAAAAAAGTCATTATTGACTTTGTCGAAATGTACAGTAAAATGCTCCCAGTCTTTATCCATTTTATCGTCTTCGCTCAGGCTCTTGATCATTTTCTTTACAGCATCAAGTGACTCTTCACTGTCTGTATTTTTTGTCAGGCGCTGCAGTTCATCTTTCATCTTTGTCATCAGCTCCCCTTTTTTAACAAGGTGCATGGTTGCTGATGCCATTTCTTTGTTTTTATACTGGATTTCGGCTTCCAGATTTTCATTTCTTAAAGCGATAATTTCCTTTTCATTTTTTTCCAGTTCCAATTGGTGCAGGTATTGCAGACGTTTTTGCTCTTCTTCATATTGTTGCCGCTGTCGGATAAACTTTGTTTTTTGCCAGCGATAAAGAAGGTAGCCACCATATGCCAGTAGGATAACATAAAAAGCAAAAGCCCAGACAGAAAGATACCAAGGGGGTAGTATTACAAAATCGTAGGTAAAAGGTAGCGATTCGTTGCCTAAGTTTGTTCTTGCTTTTACTTCAAATGTATAGGAGCCTGCGGGTAAATAGTTGTATTCTTTTTCTGTTTTATCGGCCCATTCACTCCATTTTTGATCATAGCCTTTCAAGTGATAACTATATTCTATGTTCCCTTGTTGCTCAAAGAAGGGAGATGAGAATTGAAAATGAAAGGAGTTCCATTTATAAGAAATAGTGGGTGACAAAATTTGGTTACTGCCAGAGGGGAGAAAACCGCCAAAAAGTAAACTGTCTGTTTTACCTGTTATTCTTACCTCGCTTAGTTGAACGGTTATGGGGGAGTTATTTTGTCTATATTTTTTGTAGTTGATATGAAAGAATCCTTTTTCGGCGCCAACGAAAATATTATTATCGTCTATCACATATACTTGCTCAAAACCACTTACCATTTTTGTATTAAGTTCTGGTATATAAATAATGCGGGAAGAGGGTTGCGAGAAATCCACTACACCAAGATTTTTTTCGAAGACAAACCAAATATTGCCGGCTTTATCTTCCTTCATATACCTGATAACCTTTTTCCCAAAAATGCTTTCAAAAAAAGAGGAGGGCTCAAAGCGATCTTTCTGCTCATTGTACTCATATATTCCTTTTTCGGTAGCGACTATAAGCCTGTTTTTAATTTTGAAAATGTAGTTGCCATTAATGCTGAGGGATAGTCCTCTATTTTCGGAATAAGAGATTATTTCTGGTAGTTGTCCCTCCCGCCAGTTTACCCGAAATACGCCTTTGTAGGGATGTGACACCCATATCGCACTATCTAAAATGGTAATGAAACGAGAAGATTCAAAGTTGGCATCTAGTTCAGGCATTCTACTAAAACTATTGGCGGTGCGATCAAAAAATTTAATGCCATTGTAGGTGCCGCCAACCATGTAACGGGAGGGCAGTATAGAGGACAGTGGCAGGAATCCCCAATAGCCACTGGAGTTGTCAATTTGAGTAGCCACATTGTTTTTTACCTGAAAAGCCCCTTCGTGATGGCCCAGAAAAAGCTGCCCGTTTACTTCGGATAAATTCCAGACCTGTCCTTTGGCCTGCGTGATAGGCTCAAATCGACCTTTTACAAAACTGATATCTTCTTTTTCATAAATAGGTACACTATATACACCATTGGTAGTGGCGAGATATACTCTACTGTCATGAAGAATAGCGGAATAGCCTGCCCCTTCATTTTCTTTATCGGGGAATATGTTCTTGATAGGGCTATCATAGGCAATAAAAGCAATGCCATTGTCTAAACCTAGCCATAAGTTTTTATTTTTATCAGGAAAAACGGCTAACACGTTATTCTTACTTAAGCCATCTGATCGGGAAAACATTTGCACCAGATTTCCTTTTTTATCAATAATAACACAGCCTTGTGAGGTAGTGGCGAGTGCTATACGGTCGTTATCTATAATGGCGGCATTATAGATATGATAGCCTTCTATAATGGCAAGGGTAGGAGACTCTATTTTCTTAATTTCTTTCTTTGTATAGAGGTATAATCCATTTTTCAGTGTTGCAATAAGAATACTGTCTTTTCCCATAGATTGAACGGATGTAACTAGGAAGCCCTCCGGCCAAAATGATTTATTATTAACCGGTTTCCAGTGCCCTCCGGAAAATTCGAGCAAGCCCTGTGAGTACTCTTGGGAGAAGACTTTGTTGTGAACAGCGCCAAGAAAAAGCCAGTTGCCAGCAGGATAGGCGACTATTTGGTTAAGATGGAGTTGGAATATCTTTTGTGTGGCAAGAAAAAAAATGCTTCCCTCCATATGTACAATATCCCAAACATCAGCGAAAGAGCGGTGTTGCTCTGGTATAAGCTCTCTTAGGGAGTGATAATTAAGTTCGCCATTTTTGTCCGGGGCAAAATAGCCTATTTCATTCTGCCCGCCTACATAAATATTGTTGTCCGGGGCGACAATTACCGATCGTACAATTGTTTTGTTGGGTAGCGGGTGCAGCTTCCAATAGGTGCCGTCAAAACTGAGCAGCCCTTCATTATTGGCAAAATAAATAATACCTGTTCTGTCTTGTGTGATATCCCAGTTTTGGGTGCCGGCTTTATAAGTTTGTTTAGAGTAGTTTATTATTTCCGGGAGGCCAATCGTGTTTTGCCCGGAAAGTAAAAAATGGAGGAATAGCAACCCAAACAATAGCCAGGCCTTTTTCATATTAAAGCAATATTTAATTAAATATAGAAAGAAAATCATTTCGAAGTACAATTGATGTGGCAAAAAAGGCCTTTATAGTGTTGTTGATGTAGTATTGATGTAGTGTTTTTTGTGCATTTCAGGGGTACTTGGGGTTAACTTAGCCTATCTATTTTCTATTTGCCTTTTTGGCACAACCAACTAAAGCTTGCGTATGAAATTGAAAATTGCTCTAGTAGTAGGGGCTCTTTTTGTGCTCCAACTATTTCCTAATCAATTATTTGCACAAAATGTGCAGGTTACCGGAAAGGTAACATCAAGAGCCACCAATCTCGGTTTGGATGGCGCTTCTGTGTCGGTAAAGGGAACCACCGCAGGAGTTATTACTGATCAAAATGGAAACTACTCAATATCAGTAGCTTCCGGAAGCGTAATTGTGGCGAGTTACGCCGGAATGATCGATCAGGAACGGACAGTTACAGCTGCCGGAATGATTGATTTTACGATGGATGCCATTGTAGGCAACCTTGATGAGGTAGTTGTGGTAGGTTATGGCACCCAGCGAAAATCAAATATTACCGGATCTATTTCCAGTGTAAAAGCCAGCGACCTACAAAACGTACCCAATGGTCGTATTGAACAGGCTCTTCAGGGAAGGGTTTCTGGTGTAACGATTATGCAAAATTCCGGACAGCCGGGTTCAACTTCAACTATCCGGGTTCGTGGTATCACCACCTTTAATAATAACAATCCACTTTGGGTGGTGGACGGGGTAGTAGTCGATGCCGGTGGTATTGGCTACCTTAACCAATCCGATATTGAATCTATTGAAGTATTAAAAGATGCCGCTTCTGCTGCTATTTATGGAACAAGGGCGGCTACTGGTGTTATCCTTGTTACTACTAAGAAAGGGAAATCTGGAAAGCTTTCTGTAAGCTACAATGGCTTTTATGGCACATCTTCTGCCGCCAGAAAACTGAGCTTGTTAAATGCAACAGAGTATGCTACTTTATTGAATGAGCGATCGCTTGCAGATGGAGGTAATATTATGTTTGCCGATCCAGCTTCATTGGGTAAAGGTACCGACTGGCAGAATGCTATATTTAATAACAGTGCCGGCCGCTACCTTCATGAGGTAAGTATATCAGGTGGTTCAGAGCGCTCAACTGTGTATTTTTCTGCCGGTATGCAGGAGCAGGATGGTATCGTTGCAACTGATATATCTAAGTACAAGAAAATTAATTTACGGTTAAATACAACGTTTAAAATATCGGATATTTTTTCTGCGGGTCAGACTTTAGGTTATACGCGTCAAAAGAGTACTGGATTGGGTAATACGAATAGTGAGTTTGGCGGCCCTCTCAGTTCTGCTGTCAATCTGGATCCTATCACAAAATTAGTTATTACGGATCCTGCGGTGGCTAATGGTAATCCATACAGCAGTAATCCTGTTGTAAGGGATGCGAATGGAAACCCTTACGGTATATCTTCTTTAGTAGGTCAGGAAATGACCAACCCGTTGGCCTATATCTACCCCAGATTAGGTGGGTATAACTGGTCGGATGATTTTGTGGGTAATATTTATCTTGAAGCTGCGCCAGTCAAGGGCTTAAAACTGCGTTCTACGCTTGGTTTTAAAAAAGCTTATTGGGGTGACTATGGTTTTACGCCGGTACATTATTTAAGCGCCACTAATCAGGTAGATCGTAATCGCTTATCTAAAGGAGAAAACAATGTCTTTAACTGGAATATTGAAAATACCATTACCTATAATAAAAGGATAAAAGATCATGATTTTACCTTGCTGGCAGGTCAAGGATATTATGTAGAGAATATTGGTGGTAGTATGGGGCTAACCTATTACGATTTGCCTGTAAGTAATCATAATGATGCTTCATTCAGATTTAATGTGCCTATGACTGATAGAGAAACATGGGCATCAACTATGATTGAGCACAAAATAGCGTCTTTATTTACAAGGCTGTACTACTCTTATCAGGATAAATATCTCTTAAGCGCAATATTTCGACAGGATGGGTCCACTAGATTTGGCTTTAATAAAAAGTTTGCATTTTTTCCCTCCTTTTCTGCGGGATGGAATGTACATAAAGAAAACTTCTGGGCCCCCAATAACATCATCAAGAGTTTAAAAATACGTGGTGGTTATGGTGTGGTAGGTAATGATGCTATTGCTGATTTTCGCTACTTGGCATTGGTAAGAGGTAACTACTCTTATACATTGGGAGATAATGAAGATGTAACGGTTGGCTATGCCCCTTTGACATTGGATAATCCTGATTTGATATGGGAGCAGACAGCTTCAACCGATATCGGTTTTGATGCACAACTTTTTCAGAACTTCAATCTCTCCGTTTCTTACTATAATAAAAAAACAACAGGGATTTTAAGGCCTGTAATAATACCTGGCTACGTAGGCGTAGAAGAAGATCCGTGGGGTAATGTAGCCAATATGACAAATAAGGGATTTGAATTTGAGTTTGGATACCGCAAGCAATTCGGTGAATTAGGATTGGGTGTTAGCGGCAATTTTTCTACTTTAAAGAATGTTGTTGATTATGTATCTGCTGATACCAACTTTATTGGAGGTGGTGCAAGTTTTCAATCTATGGGTAATATTACCCGTATACAAGTAGGACAGCCCTATAATGCATTCTTCGGGTATAAAACATTAGGTATATTCCAAAATCAGGCGCAAATTCTTAATCATAAAAATGGTACTGGCACACCCTTACAGCCCAATGCAAAACCAGGAGATTTTATATGGGCTGATTTAGATGGTGACGGAGCTATTACTTCCGGTGATTTAGACAGAACGTTCCTGGGTAGCAATATTCCAAAGTACACTTACGGATTTACTATCAACCTTGATTACAAAGGATTTGACCTGATGGCTTTTGCACAAGGAGCCGGTGGCAATAAAATATTTCAGGGATTAAGAAGGTTAGATATTGGTAATGCCAATTATTCCAATCGTGCGTTAAATCGCTGGACACATGAAGGACAGAATACAGATCATCCTCGTATGACACTGAGTGATCCTAATGCGAACTATAGCCGTATGTCTGATTTCTATTTGGAAAAAGGAGATTATCTGCGTTTAAAAGTGTTGCAACTGGGTTATACATTGCCTCGCAGTTTACATCAAAAAGCAGGCACTTCCAGAATTCGGTTTTATATAACAGCAGAGAATCTATTTACGCTTACAAAGTATACAGGGTATGATCCTGAAGTAGGTGGGGGTATTTTTGGAGTTGACAGAGGCCAATACCCTCAGGCGCGTACTATTATGGGCGGACTTCAAATTCAATTTTAATTACTGAAAATATTGATATATGAAAAAAATAGTAAAACATATAACTGCTTTGTTGTTTGCAGGAATCGTTTTATTGCTTGGCGCATGCAATAAAAGTACTATAGATCTAATGCCGAAAGGAGATTTTTTAACTGCCAATTATTACGCTAATGAAGAGCAGGCGTATGCCGGCCTAGTGGCGACATATGATGTGTTAAGAAAAAATGCCGGAGGTTTTGATAACATGATCACATTTTTAAATGCGGGCTCGGATGATCATTTTGCAGGTGGTGGCGGCCCTACTGACGGAGCAGGCATACAAGGCTTTTCTAATTATACTTTAAATACGAATATCATTCCGGGAAGCTTTTGGAATGACCATTATCAGGGCATTTTTAGAGCTAATGTTTTATTACAGAAGCTACCCGATGTTCCCATGGGAGACGGTTTGAAGCAACGGTTTGCCGCAGAAGCAAAAGCACTTCGTGCAATCTATAACTTTAACCTAGTTAGGATGTTTCGGAATATACCACTACTTACAGAACCTCTGACTACTGCAGAGATTTATGAGGTAAAACAAGCTGCACCTGCAGCTGTGTATGCACAAATCGAAACGGATTTATTAGAAGCTATTCCGAATCTTCCTTCTACAGTTACAGGAGCGGAGACGGGCAGACTAACTAAAGGTGCAGCACAGGCAATGTTGGGTAAAACCTATTTATACCAGGATAAAAAAGCGGAAGCTGCCACGCAATTGGCACAAGTAAATGGTACAACACCGGGCCAGCCCAACCAATATGGTAATCAACTGCTGCCCAATTTTGCAGACCTATGGGTATTTACCAATAAATATAATGCAGAGACAATTTTAGCTTGTCAACATACAGATAAATCCAATGCTGATTGGGGCTTTTGGGGTTCTTCACGTGATGAAGGCAACTCTGTTAACCAAATGGTAGGGCCAAGAAGTTATGTAAAGAATAGTGCAAGTGCACCAGATATTCCCTCGGGCTGGAGTTTTAATGTTTTCACACAGGCTTTTTATGACTTAATAAAAGGAGATCCTCGTTTTGCCGCGACAGTTTTAGATATGAAAGAACTTAGAGCCAACGGTGATGCCGATTATGTAGAAGGCTACCAAAATACAGGTTATTTCCTTAACAAGTTTATACCAAGAACTTCTGATATGCGTTCAGGCGGTGGTTCTTTAGAATTGAACTATAAGCAAAATGATTATATCATTCGCTTAGCTGATACCTATTTGATGGAAGCAGAAGCTTTAAATGGAACAGGAACAAGAGCTCAGGCTTTGTTGGATGCGGTGAGAGCAAGAGTAGGATTAGGATCTGTGCCTGTATCATTAGCTGCAATAAAGGCGGAGCGCAGGCTGGAACTGGCAGGTGAAGGACATCGCTTCTTTGACTTGGTACGCTGGGGCGATGCGGTTACTGCATTAGGCAGTAGAGGTTTTCAGGCAGGCAAAAGTGAAATATTCCCAATTCCTGCCAGAGAATTGCAAGGAACCAAACTTGACCAGAATCCCAACTATTAATTCTATCTGCTAAAGCTTAAAAACATTTTTATGATAAGATATAATCGAAGACTGCAACTACTTTCTATCCTGTTGCTGACGATTGCAACGACTTACCTGATGCAATCCTGTAAAAAGGAAACTTATTCACTTAATGCGTTGCCTACTCCCGATTT
>CAZPPM010000107.1:8502-11278 GCA_964588445.1 uncultured Citrobacter sp. | reverse complement strand
TATCTTTGCTTAATGCTAAACGATGAAAAAGCATGCTTTTCATTTGTCGTTTGAGTTCTCGGACACTCCAATTTTCCTTTTCGGTCTGTTTAGCGTAAAAGTTGATTTCTAGCTCATTGTCCGATCTTAGTATTTCAAAATAGTGGCTCCAACTCAAAACGTTAGACAGTGTCTCACTTTTTGGAAAAGCCAGGTAGAGTTTACGCATATACAACAAATTGGCCCTGCTAAATCCTTTTCCATAAAGCTGCGTGAGATCTTTTGAAAGTTGCTCAAAAAGAAAACTTCCGTATTCTGCCTTTTCTTTTCCCCCTTGTTCAAATTCTACAATATGTCGACCAACCAGCCAATAGGTTTGTACTAAAATAGTGTTTACGGATTGGGCAGCCTGCTCCCTGCCTTTTTGTAGTAAAACGCCTATTTCGCTAACTAACTGCGTGTATTTTGCTGCTTCTACGTCCATTTTCTTTTGCTAAAATCTTTCTCTAAAGATAATAAGACTACCAGAAAGCTTGCAGTTTGTACACTCATAGGTCATTTCTCCCTCCGTTTATCTCCGGTCGAAATGACGAGAGGGCTTGTAGCTTGTTCTTAAAAAAGTCACGGGTAAGGCTATAAGGATTTGCTAGCCTATGGAAACACTTTGTAGGTGTGTAAAGCGGTTTGGTGGGTAAGGAGGCTATTGGTACTATGTCACCGTTATTTTATTTCAATTGTTCGTTCTTCAATATTCGTCAGGTTGTCTGATGTTACAATTGTTGTCTGGATGCTATAAATAAGCCATCCTGTTCCGTGAATTTTGGAAGTTGTTATAGTGTCATTCTTTAAATCGGTAAAATCCTCACGTTTTGGCAGGTCAATTTTTATGTCTTTAGCTATTGTTGTCAGGTAGCTAAAAGTAGCATTTGTCAACTGCTCAGCATTTACTTTTTGTGTAGCCCAGAGGATAAAAGTATCGTCTTCTTCGTTTATTTCATCAAGAGAAGCTGTCATATCCGCATCAAAAGGGTCGGGTCCTAATACATTCGGAACTTTCATTTCCCCTTCTAGTACTTCTCCAAGTTTGTATTTTCCTCCGTGAAAACTATGAAACTGTTGTATATCCTTTATCGAAGCTGATTCAATGGCTTCCTTCGTGGAAAAGGTTACTTCAAGCTGCTTTAAGGCCTGATTGATCTCATCAGTATTTTTCAAATCATTTTTTAGCATAGTTGTGGCTGCTTGGATGTACTCTTTTATTTCTTTCCAATTAACCACCTCAGCAAAAGCGCCCAATTCGTCTGTTTTAAAAATGACTTTCATGTCTTTTGTTATAGACATAAGCTTTTGAACAGTCGGATTGGGGTTATCTGTTTTTATATTTTGGTAGAGCCATTGAATTGTATAGGAGTCGTCTGTTTCGTCTAGTACTGTTATCTCTACGTCATAGGTTGTTCGTTCACTTGATATCGTGTCAGTCCCTCTAACTTTAGTCTTCTCCATTGTTACTGTGTAGGCTTGTGTTTCACCTTTATCCCAATAGGTAATAACCTGAACAGTTGAATCAGCTATATTGATTTGTGCAACTATTGTAGTGGCTGTTACAAGGAACAATACTGTTAAGAATATCTTGCTCATTTTATATGTCGTTTATTTCCCTGCCGAGTCTTATCAAATGCCTTGTGAGCTTTATTTAGTTTCACAGAGCCCCACCAGAAAAATTG
This sequence comes from uncultured Citrobacter sp., assembly GCA_964588445.1. Taxonomy (GTDB): domain Bacteria; phylum Bacteroidota; class Bacteroidia; order Chitinophagales; family Chitinophagaceae; genus CAZPPM01. Next base: position 9,575 of record CAZPPM010000107.1, on the reverse strand, counting down.
TTGAGGAAATATAAATTTGATCATTTTAATGTTATCGGCAACATGGCGGTAATGGTTAATAAAAAACCTGCTGGCTATAGGAGGGCCGGGCAGGTGAGTACTCTAAAGATGGAAATTATTTTTTATGTACGCAAGGGGTAGGCTGCATTGCCGGTAAAAAAGGAGGGCTTATTTAGTTTTACTAGTTCTTCTATCAACACCATTTCGATAAGTGACCAGCGGGAGCGCAGAGCATCTCACGAAACAACAACAAAAATAGAGGCTGTGCATGTTATAGGGTGCCTGAAGCGATCGGCAGATTACCAGGAGGAGCTAGTCTGCAATAATAACACGAACACCTGATTTTTCTATTTTATTTACCGTTTCGGTACCGACTTCTTTATCTGTTATAATATAATCCACCTGATCCAGGTTACAGATTTTTCCTAGTCCCCTGCGATCAAATTTAGAGCTGTCTGCCATCACGACTACTGTTTGTGCCAGGCCAATCATTTTTTGATTTAGGCTTGCCTCCATAATATTAGTGATGGTAAGCCCATGTTCCAGGTCAATTCCATCTGCCCCTAGGAAAAGAACACCACAGGAAAGTTCGTCCAGTATTTTTTCTGCAAAAGAGCCTGCGGCAGAGGAAGAGCTGTGGTGAACCATTCCCCCTAGTTGTAACACTTCAACATTAGGGCGGTTGCATAATTCCAGCGAAACCTTTAAGGCCGGCGTAATGACAATAATTCTTTTTTCGGGGTGTAATTGCCGGGCTAACTCAAATACAGTGGTTCCGGAGCCTATAATGATAGAATCGTTTTGACCAATGAGGTCAAGCGCTGCTTTGGCAATTTGCTTCTTTTCGTTGGATTTTATGAACTCCTTTTCATTGATGGGGCGTTCTATGGTATAGGGGTTATTCATAGATCCTCCCCCGCGGGTGCGAAACAATAGTTTCTTTTCTTCTAATAGTTTAAGGTCTTTACGAATCGTTACCCCGCTTACTTTCATCTCATCAATGAGCTGGGGAATGCTAACCCTTCCTTTTTCCTGTAGCTTTTTTAGAATAAACTGATGGCGGTCGGTAATCG
>CAZPPM010000107.1:0-8402 GCA_964588445.1 uncultured Citrobacter sp. | reverse complement strand
ACCCTTCCTTTTTCCTGTAGCTTTTTTAGAATAAACTGATGGCGGTCGGTAATCGATTTCATGTGATAAAGTTTGCTGTCGCAAAGTTGTTGCTATTTTTTTAAATTTTCAAATACTTACAAAAACTTTACTAGTTATTGAAAATGAACCCCTATTTATGCTTTCAAACACTTTAAAAATGTTTTATTTTATTTTAATTTGTTTAATTAAATTAAATTTTATTACATTTGGTTTCAGTTATTAGTAAAAAAGAATACCAATAAAGGCCTTGTTTTTCTTTTTTTAGGTAACGATTGCTCTTTTCTAGGGTATTGATTGTCTACTATTTTGTTTAAGTGAGGGTTATCTGATTGCTAGATAACTAATTATTGATTTAAAATAAAACAAAATGTAAGGAATTGATGCACGTAGAGAATTAGTAAGTATTAAAAAACTTCTGCTGTTATGAAAAAAAATGAATGTTTAAAAGCTAGTAGCCGATTTTATCTTTCTGCATTATCGGTTTTTCTTGTTCTGTTTTTTTTAAGTTTTTCTAATTTCTTGGTTGCTCAAACTGTGGAGTCTCGTGTTATTAAAGGAAAAGTGGTAGATGAGGTTCTACCGCTTCAGGGCGTAAATGTAAGTGTAAAAGGTTCGGCAACGGGTACTACAACCAATAATGATGGTGACTATAGTATTACTGTAACCGGCGCAAATCCTGTACTCGTGTTTTCTTTTGTCGGATATGAAGAAAAAGAAATAGAAGTAGGAGCCCAGTGGGTAGTAAACGTATCACTCCAAAAAGAAATAACCGGTATGGGAGAAGTGATTGTAGTGGGATATGGTACCCAAAAGAAAGTAAACCTTACAGGAGCCGTTTCTGCTGTATCATCAAACGACCTAAAGATTAGGCCCGTAGGGCAGGCTTCTTCGGCCCTACAAGGGTTGGCGCCGGGAGTAACAGTTACGCAGAGATCAGGTAGGCCGGGAGCCGACGGGGGTACTATTCGTGTAAGAGGGATTGGTACATTGAATGATGCGAATCCACTTGTTATTATTGATGGCATAGAAGGGGATCTGAACAGTCTTGATCCGAATCTGATTGAATCTATTTCAGTATTAAAAGATGCTGCTTCTTCCTCTATTTATGGTTCACGAGCAGCGAATGGAGTGGTGATGGTTACAACAAAGCGGGCTAATGAAGAATCGCTGAGGTTTAACCTTCATTCTTATGTAGGTTTTCAAAGTACGACCAACATGCCAAAGATGGTTAACGCCATTGACCATATGGAAATGATGAATTTGGCTCATGAGAATGTGGGCTTAGCTGTACCTTTTTCACAGGATCTAATAAATAGATATAAAACAGACGGAGCGTCCAATCCAGATATGTATCCTAATACTAATTGGGAAAAGAAAGTTCTTACTGGCTCTAGCATGATACAGAATCACTTTTTCTCTCTTAGTGGTGGTAGCTCTAAAGTAAAGTTTTTAACTTCTATCGGCTATTTTGAACAGGACGGTTTATTTGAAACATCCAAGTTCAACAGGTATGTTCTTAGAAACAATATAGATTTCAAATTTTCTGAAAAATTCAATGTGCGAATTGATGTATCGGGAAATTTTTCTAAAACTACCGATGCGGGTGTAGGGTCTTCGGCCATATTTTTTGCCATCCGACGAACGCCAGCCAATCAGCCAAGTGTATACTCCAATGGGCAATGGGGCGAGGGTTGGAATGGGAATAACCCTATTCCGCGTAGCACCCTCGAGGGAGGGCGTCGTATGACAAAAAGACCCTCGGCTCTTGCTAACATTTCACTCAATTATAAACCGATGAAATGGTTAACGGCAGAGTTTAACGCAGCTCCTCGTTATGAGGCAGCCATCGGTGATCAGTTTACAAAAAGTATTACGACCTATAAGGCTGATGGTTCGGTGGCCTTTGTGGTGCCCCAAAGAAGCACCCTTTCGCGCAGTAATTCGCAGACATTCATGAATAATTTCCGTTTTACATTAACGGCGCAAAACGATTTTAACGATCACCATGTTAAGTTCTTATTAGGTGCATCAAGAGAAGATAGCTACACGGATCAATTCAGTGCTTCACGGGAAGAGTTTTTATTACCTGATTATCCCGTTTTGAATGCAGGCTCACGTAGTTTCCTGGATAACTCGGGAACCGCATTTGACTGGGCATTACAATCCGTTTTTAGTCGTGTAAACTATGATTACAAGCAGAAGTACCTGCTAGAAGTGAATGGAAGGTATGATGGTTCTTCCAGGTTTGCACCTGGCTATAAATATGGGTTCTTCCCCTCGGTATCTGCTGGCTGGAGAATATCTGAAGAAGGCTTTATGAGTCAACTGAAATCTACCATCAACGAAGCAAAGTTTCGGGTTTCCTGGGGGAAGTTGGGTAATCAAAACATCGGGAATTATCCGTTTACTTCTTCTATTGAGTTGGGGGCCTTTGGCATGGGAGGACAGATTGTCAACAGTGCGGCGTTGAACACCATGGCTAATGCTACTATCTCTTGGGAATCATCAACCATGACGAATTTCGGTTTAGATATGATAATCATGAGAGACTTTACTGTCTCTGCAGATTATTTTACAAAGAGAACCAGTGGTATACTTTATGACTTGGATATTCCATTAACCATTGGACTCGGGAAGCCTTTTCAAAATGCCGGTGTGGTGGACAACAAAGGATGGGAACTGGGAATTGGGTATCGGAAAAAGCTGGGAGACTTCCTGTTGCGCATCAATGCCAATATATCTGATGTTAAAAACGAAGTGGTAGATTTAAAAGGAGTGAACAGAACCGGACTTACCGTGAGCCGGGAGGGGTCTTCTATCAATTCTATTTATGGCTATGAGGCATTAGGTTATTTTCAAAGTGATGCCGAGGTTGCAGCACACGCTACGCAGATAGGTGCAGTGAAAGCAGGCGATATTAAATATAAAGATCAGAATAAGGATGGTGTTATTAATGACAAAGACTTTGTGATTATTGGCAGTACAATACCTCGCTTTACCTATGGTGCAAACATTAACACTTCCTACAAAGGGCTTGATATTAGTTTGTTTTTACAAGGTGTGGGAAAAGCAGATGGATATATCTATCAAGAAGGCATTATGCCTTTCTACTTAGGAGGAACTGTACAAGAAATTCATAAGGATTACTGGACACCCGAAAATCCCAATGCCAGCTTCCCCCGTCTTGCGTTTAATGCGCCTAATAATACCCAAAACTCCAGTTTTTGGGTGAAAAATGCTTCTTACCTGCGATTAAAGAATATTCAAATCGGTTATACGCTACCAAGTACTATAATTAAAAAAATGGGGGTAAGTCAACTCCGGATTTATGCAAATGGACAAAACCTTTTTACCGCCGACCGTTTCTGGAATGGATATGATGTAGAAACACCAGTAGGTAATGGGGATGCCTATCCGCAATTAAAAGTGTACAATTTTGGTATTAATGTGACTTTTTAAATTATTAATTATGATTAATATATCTCGTTTTAATATAGCCATACTCTTGTTAGCGTTTTTGGCAACAGCCTGTAGCAAGGGATATTTAGAAAAGAAACCGTTAGATGGTCCTTCAGCTGCTTCTTTCTATTCTAATAAAGATGAATTGATGATGGGATTAATGGGGTGTTACCGACAGTTGAATTTTCCGGGAGGGGGTGCCGGCGTAGAAGCGGGGGGACCGTGGCCGTTGCTGCTTGAGACATGCACAGATTTGTCGTGGCAAAGAATAGGCAATGATTTGCAGCAAATTGGCAATGGAACACATAATACTGACAATGGATTTTCGCTGGGTTTTTGGAGTAATTTTTATAAAGGAATAGCCCGATGCAATTTCCTGCTAGATAACATTCATAAGCTGAATGGGATCGTTGATAATACTCTATTAGCAAAAGTAACTGCAGAAGCTCGCTTTATTCGTGCTGTACACTATCATTACCTCGTTGAGCTATTTGGAGATGTTCCCTTGATTACTAAGACACAATCTTTGGAAGAGGCACAAGTGCCAAGAGTTGCCAAATCGGAAGTAGTAGATTTTATTATTAAAGAATTGACAGAAGTAGAAGTCGATCTTCCATTGAACCAAGATATAATCAATAATGGAAGAGCCACAAAAGGTGCCGCTATTGGGTACTTAGCCAGAACGGCTCTTTACAATAAGAGATGGGATATTGCGGCAACAGCCGCTAAGCGTGTTATGGATCTAAACAAATACAGGATAGAAGATAACTACGCCAATCTCTTCCGGTATTCAGGTAAGTCAAATAGAGAAGTTATATTTAGCTTGCAGTATCTCCGCCCATTACTCACTCATACGACCACCAGAACACAGGGCTTGCGGTTGGTAGGAGGTGTTAGTACAGTCGTTCCGTATCAAAATGCCGTTGACGCATATGACATGGTTGATGGATTAGCGATTGATAAGTCGCCGATGTATGATGCAAGTCAACCTTATGTGAATCGCGACCCTCGATTAGGGTATTCAATTGCGCTACCGGGTACTACTGTGATGGGTTTTTTATTTCAGCCTCATCGGGATAGTCTGCAAACCTGGAACTATAACACAACTCCTGCTACTCGTGTATCCAATACAGATGCAATAAATGCTTTTGCTACATTTTCCGGCTACTTATGGCGCAAATATCTTGATGAAGCGGATAAAGACTTTATTCGAGATTCGCAACTAGATGTAATACTAATGCGTTTCTCAGAGATACTGCTTATTTATGCAGAAGCCATGATTGAAAATAATACCATAGACAATTCGGTTTATGATGCTATTAATGCAGTGAGAGGAAGAGCATCGGTAAATATGCCGTTGATAACAACAGGTAAAACACAGCAGCAACTTCGCGAGATCGTAAGAAAAGAAAGACGGATTGAATTTGGTAATGAAGGCTTGCGGTTATTCGATATCAGGAGATGGCAGATTGCGGAAAAAGTGATGAGTGGCCCTTATTATGGTAAGCCTCCCAAAGGATTAGCGGCTAATGCTCCGGCGATTGACGTTGACGGACATGCCGACTACAGTCTGGTAACTAATCTGAGTGAGATGCGGATAATTGAAAACAAATTATTCAACAAAAACAGAGATTACTTATGGCCCATTCCCAACATCGATGTTTTGAGTAATGCTAAAATGGTACAAAACCAGGGTTATTAATAGTAGTGACTATGCATACCTTTTCCATTATTTAGAGTGTATTAAATTCTTTAAAATGATTCGGATTATAAAATTTCATTCTGTCTGCCTGTTTGGAATTATCAGTTTATTATCGTGCAACAATTCTAAACCTTCCTTTCATTCAAATGCGGATAATACTAAGAAGGCGAATCAGCTTCTTGACTTAAGTTCACTTAAGGACCCTTTACAAAATATAAAAATTTTTAGCCGCAATGTTTTGCTGGTTCAGCCTTCCAAGGGTATGCAGTCATTTGGATTTGATGCAAATGAAAATATCTATTATTCCCAGATAGGGGGATCCGGAAAAGATGAAGAAGGAAATATAAAGGGTAACGACCTTGTATACATAGCCCGCGGAAGGGCCAACAGCTATATAGGTGATGACTTTATGACCTTGCAATATTTTGGACATGGTGCTAACATTGTTGTGGAGGATACGAAAGAAGGCCCTTACATATGGGTTAGCAGCAACGCGTCCAAACATACGACAGGCGACCGCCTGGAAGCGGGTAATTACTGGAGTGAAAGGTCTGTGTCGAGAATCAAATACGAAAAAGGAAAACTGTACCAGGGATACGGGGGAGAAACTTTCTTTTTAAACAGGGGCGATTTTTACGTGCAACTGGCAGCGATAGATGAAAGCGGCAAGTACATATGTTTCGTTGCCAGTAAAAAAGATGATAAAGGGTTGACCCGGAATTTTTACACATTCAACCTGAGTGATGTAAAAAGCGCACCACTGAATGAGTTTGAATTTTCCGTAAGAGTTGGTGGTGAGGATAATGCTAATCCAGAACGTGTTGTTGCCCGAAAAGTAAAAGGCCATGATCTTGGCAACATAAAACCACTGGGCAACTTCTCTGTCATGCCCGGTAAAAATTGGGCCACAGATATTAACGCCTATCCCAACCAGGGTATTGAAATAGACAAGCAGGGACAAATTTATTTTTATGAAGGTGTTTGCGCCAGTGCAGATAGACCACAAGGTGCTTATGTTACTGTTTTCGATTGGCATGGAAAAGTTATTGGGCCGCGTACCGGCATTAACGCTATTGCAGATAGCAGCGCTTTGTTTTATGCGGGGCTTACAAATAAAAATGGATGTATGGAGGCAGAAGGAATAAAAATAATCGGAAACAAATTGTATTTGGGGTTTTCCGCCAAACTACAGAGTGATGTGCCGAAAAAAAACCTGAAAGGGGCTAATATTTTCGAATATCGCCTGAAAGATTAAGTCATCCCTTGTAGGTTGTCAGCGAATAGGGGAGATTGTAAATAACATTGATTTGCGACAGAGATTCTAACGACAGAAAACGATTGGAGCATGGAATTGAGACCTCAAAGAAGACGCTGGCTGATTATTGCAGTCATATTTGTGGCTGTTGTGTTTAATTATGTAGACAGGCAAATAGTATCTGTATTAAAGCCCTTGCTGAAAACGGAGTTCAGTTTGAATGATGCAGGCTATGCGGTGATCATTAACATCTTTACTGTTTGTTATGCCATCATGTATCCAGTGACGGGATGGTTGGTCGACCGGTTTGGCCCCCGACTGGTGATGTTTTGGGGCATTATTACCTGGTCGCTTGCCTGTATTGGCGGAGGTATTTCCCGGACTATCGGGCAGTTTGGTTTTTTTAGGGCGATGTTAGGAGCGGCTGAGCCTTCCATTTTTCCGGCACAGTTAAAAGTGGTTTCAAGTTGGTTTCCCGGCAAATTGCGGGCAACGGCAAACAGTCTAAGTGTAGCCGGAAGTTCCATAGGTGCGGTGATTGCACCTCCTGTTATTGTTTGGCTGGCTCTTACTTTTAGTTGGCAGATAGCGTTTCTAACATTAGGAATAACCGGCCTTTTTATTGGGTTGTTATGGATATGGATATATCGTGATCCTCCGGCGCATATTCTGCAGGAAGCAACTGAAGAAGATGTGAAAGTAGAAACGCCTGCTTATAAATGGAAAGAGTTATGGAAGACCCGCAGCTTATGGGGCATCCTGCTGATTCGTTTTATCAGCGATCCTGTCTGGTATTTCTGTTTGTTCTGGTTACCCGGTTACTTGCAGGAAGGTTCGGGTTTAACACTCGTGCAAGTAGGCCTGTTTGGATGGATACCCTTTCTTGTTGCCGATCTTGGGGCTGTGGGTGCATCCACCTGGTCTGACCGCCTTGTACGAAAAGGGAAAGCACCACTGCGTGCGCGGAAAATTATGCTTAGCGTATTGGCTATGGCAGCCCCGTTGTGTTTGCTGGTTCCTTATTTGCCCAATGCCGGAACAACCATACTTGCGTTTAGTGTAATAGCCATGATGTGTCTTACCTGGGTGTTTAATATGCCGGTAGTAATGAGCGAAGTTTTTCCTTTAAAAAATGTGGCGAGTGTAATGGGTATTGCAGGCGGTTTTGGCGCAGCAGGAGCGGTGTTGTTTAACTATTTCGTAGGGCAGTATATCGGCACTATCGGCGCAGAAAAAGTTTTTTGGGTCATGGCATTTATGCATCCCATTGCGGTGTTTGTGTTGTGGAGGTTTGTGAAAAAAGAAAGACCCAAAAACAAGAAGAGCGAACAATGATTTTTACCGGGACAATAAAATATTTCAAATAAAATTTCAAATAAAAAATATGAGCAAGGTACAGGAACATATTCTTTCGTGTGATATTCTGGTAGTAGGCGGAGGCCCTTCCGGTGTGCCATGTGCAATAGCGGCAGCACGCCATGGCCAACGCGTAATATTATGCCAGAACCGTTCTTTACTGGGAGGTAATGCATCCAGTGAGGTGAGGATGCATATTGTGGGCGCAGATTGCAATGGAACCCGGACAGAAGAACTGGCAACAGAAGCCAGGGAAACAGGCATTATTGAAGAAATACGGCTCGAAACATCTGCCAGAAATCCGCAGCGCTCCGCAGCCATGCTGGATCTGATGTTTTATGAAAAATGTAAAGCTGAAAAAAATCTCACACTCCTGCTAAATACGACGGTAGTGGGAGTGGAAATGGAAGAGGGGAAAATAGTCCGTGCCCTTGCAGAACGCCAAAGCACCGAAGATGTATTTAAAATTGAAGCCAAATTATTTATTGATTGTTCGGGAGATGGCAGAATGGGTTATGAAGCGGGTGCCATTTTTAGAAAAGGACGAGAAGCGAAAGATGAATTCACAGAGTCTTTTGCGGGCGAAGAAGCCGATAATAAAACATTGGG
>CAZPPM010000106.1:0-11437 GCA_964588445.1 uncultured Citrobacter sp. | reverse complement strand
TTGCATTAACATAAGCAAAGCCATACTGCTGATACCAAGTAGCAGAAGGCTTCCACGCTTCATTAAACTGGCGGGCAGTTGCTGTAAGGTTATGCGATTGCCCCGCATTTTCTTGAGTAGTATAACCTCTCAAAAACCATTTATCCGACTTAAACTCTAACTTATACTGAGCAATACGTAAATCTTTTAAGGAATAACGATCACTGCCTGTGTACACTGTATTACCTGTACCCAATTGACCCATTAAAATTGCTTCTACTTTTGGGGTAATTTTATAGTGCAGGGCACCGGACACTTTATAGTTAATAGTATTAGGATCTACTAACTCTCTTTCTAAATACCCTGTACGAGATACAGGTATATTTTCAGGTAAGGTATTGATATAGGATTGCCAAAAAGGTACCTGCGCACCAATGGCATTCAATACCAAGGAACGTAAATTGATTGTTGTTTCATCACCATACACGTTAACACCATCATAGTTAGGATCTGTTTCACGAGTGCCATCTTTCAATGCTCCATTAGTACCTACACGCCCGTAGTTTCTATAATCTCTCGCTAACCAATCTTTGGCATGGATTAACTCTGTGGTGATTTTGTACGCGAATTTATCAGAAACTTTATCGGCAAAACGCAACGACCAGTTGTGGTAAGCAGATGCGTCTCTATCCCTGTTACTGATGTTCATTATACCCGTCTTTACCTGAAAAGAAAGACCCTGATAACGGAAAGGACTTTTACTATTAATAAGCAAAGTACCATTCATGCCTCCTGATCCATATAAAGCAGAAGAAGCGCCGGGTAGAAGTTCCATGCTTTCCACATCCAACTCGCTAAGACCTACTATACTCGCAACGGAAAAATTTAACGCAGGCGCTTGGTTATCTATACCATCCACCTGTTGGTTAAACCGTGTACTACCGCTACCGGCAAAACCACGAGTAGTAGGCGAAGTAAACGTTAACGAGGAGTTAACCACATCTACCCCCTTTATTTTAGAAATAATATCGTAATAACCCGCGGAAGGCGCATTCCTTATAGCAGCACTACTGATGCGTTCTACCGTTACGGGAGAATTCAGAATCCTTTCTGCAAAACGGGAGGCTGATACAACCACTTCCTGCCCCAATATAGAACTCGGTTTTAGTTCTACGGCAAGCTTTGTGGCAGCATTGGAGGCTACCAATTCAAGATTTTCGAACCCTACCGATGTAAAAACAAGTGTAACGGGCAGTTTTGAAACACTTATACTAAAATTACCGTCAGCATTCGTGTAAGTACCCAAGCCCGTTTCTTTAATAACGATAGAAACAGCTGGAACAAATTCACCCGTAACACCATTGCGTACGGTTCCCGAAACTGACACTGATTGAGCAAAGGAAAAAAGAGATAGCAGGCTTGTACATAAAGTGACTGCCAAAAAGCGATAGCTTTTCTTCATAATGGCAATTTTTGTTTTGGAATTGAACGGAAAAATAAGCATTGTAACCTGTATCTAAAAATTTAATTTTTAAGCGAAAAGAATAAGTTGTTCAAATTTTTATGCTCTTCTTTATGGACATGTTTTTACAACCTGTTACTTTCGATTATGGATAATTTATCGCTACCCGGACAAACGGGATTTTATAGAGGAAAAGTAAGAGACGTGTACACTATTGGAGACTTACTTGTCATGATCGCCTCCGATCGAATTTCTGCATTTGATGTCATTCTACCACGCCCTATTCCTTACAAAGGACAAGTACTAAACCAGATTGCAGCCTATATGCTAACGGCAACGCGGGATATTTGCCCCAACTGGTTGTTAGAAACCCCCGCTCCTACAGCTTCTATTGGTAAAAAATGTATCCCATTTAAAATTGAGATGGTGGTAAGAGGTAACCTTACCGGCCATGCGTGGCGAACGTATAACTCAGGCAAACGAATTTTATGTGGCGCCGCTATGCCCGATGGTATGAAAGAAAATGATTATTTTCCTCATCCTATTATCACTCCTTCTACCAAAGCATCCGAAGGACATGATGAAGACATATCCCCTACAGAAATACTAGAACAAAAGCTGGCGACAGAGGAAGAATGGGCCTTGATAAGCGAATATGCTCTACAACTTTTCCAAAGAGGGAATGAAATCGCTGCCAAACAAGGCTTAATCCTAGTAGATACAAAATATGAATTTGGTAAAATAGGTGATACCATTTACCTGATGGACGAAATACACACTCCTGATAGCTCCCGTTATTTCTATGCCGATGGCTTTGAAGAAAGACAACAAAAAAATGAACGCCAAAAACAACTCAGCAAGGAATTTGTAAGAGAATGGCTAATTGCCAATGACTTTATGGGTAAAGAAGGACAGACAGTACCACTAATGACAGATGAATGGGTAAACACCATTTCTGAAAGGTATATTGAGCTCTACGAGAAAGTAATCGGAGAAAAATTTGTTCCGGAATCTCTTTCAGAAGCAACGACAAAAGAAAGAATTATCGCCAGCCTACAGAAATGGCAATAATAAACTCCCGCATAGCGGGAGTTTATTTCTTTGCTTGCCAGTAAAAGCCGGTTATTTTTGGGAAAGTCCTGCTTGTTTGATTTTCTTTTTTTCAACCCCTTTACCATAAGTGTAGCAAAGGTTGTCAATCAGATACTGCGCTTCGCCATAACTTAGCCAGTAATCCGTAACCCTGCCGCTGATAAGGCTGCGGGTACTACGATTATAGAAATCACGATAACCTCTGCGGCTAAGATCGCCATAAATGATATCACCTTCATAGGGGGAATAAGCACCGTTACCTGCATCTATGATGGTATAACCGTTGTACGTTTCTATCACATAATAAGGACAATACCCATCGCTGTAAACTACTACGCCACTTTCCTTACTCAACCAGTAGTCTTCGCTGTAGCCATAGTCATAACCACGTTTGGTACAACTCGTCAATAGTATTGCCAATAATAAAGCAAAAGCTGAAAGTGTAAATATCTTTTTCATAACTGTTACATTTTAGGGTTACTTGCTAATATTTTATATCATCCGATTATAGGACTTTTTGTTATCTTCAAAAGTTTGAAGACCATTTGTTAAAACATAGAAAAAAGGAATTTCTTTTGTTAAAGAAATCATAGCCAGCCAGTCACTTAGCAACTGTTTTACCAAAAAATAATTAACCTTGTATTTCAAATTTTGAATGATAATGAGAATAGCATTACTCACTTTAGCCCTTATGGGAGCAATTACAAGTAATGGGCAGAATAAAGAAGTGTATTTGATAACGGGTACCTATACCAACTGGGATAGCGAAGGCATTTATGTCTTAAAGTTTGATACCGCTACAGGAAGCCTGCGACAAATATCCACCGCAAAAGCCACCAACCCTTCCTTTGTTGTAAGCTCTCCTGATAAAAAATATGTGTATGCTGTTTTGGAAAACTCCGGTGCAAATGGTGGCGAAGCCGCTGCTTTCTCTTTTAATGCTGCTAAAGGGGACTTAACTTTTATCAATAAACAATTCACAGAGGGCAATCATCCTTGTCATTTAGCTATCGACAAAACCGGCAAGCACTTATTTGCCAGCAATTATTCAGGCGGAAATCTTGCAGCTTTTTCCATACGCTCAGATGGTGGGATAGATAAAGCTTCTTTTATATCACAACACGAAGGCAAAGGAACTCACCCAAGTCGCCAGCAAAAACCATATGTACACTCTTCCATATTATCACCCGATAAGGAGTGGTTATTCGTAGCCGATCTGGGTATTGACAAAATTGTTCCTTACAAAATAAATAAAAAGACCGGCGCCCTTCAACAAATGCCTGGCGTAGCTACAAGCCCGGGAGCAGGCCCTCGTCACATGCGATTCCACCCTTCTGGCAAATTTTTATATGTTATTGAAGAGCTAAGCGGCCATGTGTCGACTTTTACCTATAAAAAAGGACAGCTTACACCTATACAACGTGTAAGCTCTTTACCGGAAGGGGATACACGTTTTGCAGGAAGCGCCGATATCCATATTTCTGCAGATGGTAATTTTCTATACGCTTCCAACAGAGCCGAACATAACAATATTGCTATTTATTCCATTGATAAAAAAACAGGTTTATTAACTAACGTTGGATTTCAATCTGTCCTGGGTAAAGCGCCTCGCAATTTCACGATAGATCCTTCTCAAAACTTTTTACTGGTAGCCAACCAGGATACCAACGAAATAGTTGTTTTTCGTAGAGATAAAACAAGTGGTTTATTAGAAGATTCCGGCAATCGTCTTAATATAAGCCGACCGGTTTGCTTAGAATGGATATTACCTTAGAATAAGGTTTTATTGTAAGTTTTCGCCTTTCTTATACTTCTCAAGTAGCTGCTTAGATTTATTAAAAACATTTCTGCCTTTATCTATTCCGGAACGAAGTATTTTCTGCTCTTCCAGCGGCAAATGAATAAAATCCTGGCATTCCGTACTGCAACAGTTTTCATATTTCTCCCGGCATTCGTCGCATTGGATAAACAATAAATGACAAGCATCATTTACACAATTCACATGCGTATCTGCCGGCTTGCCACACTGATGGCAGTTGGCTATTATTTCGTCTGTAATACGCTCACCCAGCCGCTGATCAAACACAAAGTTTTTTCCATGAAATTTATTATCCCATCCATTCTGTTTTACCTGATTGGTATAGTTGATAATTCCTCCTTCCAGGTGAAAAACATTCTTAAATCCATTATGCAACATATACGCCGAGGCCTTTTCACAACGTATACCTCCCGTACAATACATGATAATATTTTTATCCCGATTTTCCTTCATCATCTCCACCGCCATAGGCAATTGCTCTCGAAAGGTATCGCTGGGGATTTCCATTGCCTTTTCAAAATGTCCCACTTCATATTCATAGTGGTTACGCATATCTATAACAATCGTATCCGGGTCATTTGTAAGCTGATTGAATTGCTCTGCATTCACATACCTGCCTTTGTTCGCCATATCAAAACTTGCATCGGCTATACCATCGGCAACAATTTTATTGCGCACTTTTATATCCAATACATAGAAGGAGCTACTATCATCTTCCACAGCTACATTTAGCCGAAGGCTATTTAATGGTTCTATGCCATACAACTTATTTTTAAGTGATTCAAAATTGACAGTAGGAACATTTATCTGCGCATTGATACCTTCTGTAGCAATGTATATGCGGCCCAATACACCCAGCTCACTAAAATCACGATAGAGTGTATTCCGAAAAACTGTAGGTTCTTCAATTTTAAAATAACAGTAAAAGGAAATAGTAGTACGGGGCGTTGTATCCTGTTTAATACGATCTTTCAACTCCTGGCGGGAGACACGATTATGTAAAGCCATCTTTTTGAAATTTGATCCCGCAGGAGCGGGAAATTATTAATTAATTGGTCAGTTGCAGGCTGAACCAAATTTCGTAGCAAAGATACGCTGAAACTCGCTTTAAATAAATTTATTGAAACCGTATCTTACCTCCAATAATACCCCCAAGACCTACCCGCACTCCAAAACGATTACCCAACCCCGGCTGATACGCATTTACAAAATCTACCCTGAAGAGTTTGAATATATTTTCTAACCCGGCAAAAACCTCTACATAGTAATTGTTTTTATTTACGTAAAAGGTATTAGCACCACCTACAAGATACCATTTCAGTTTATTGAATAGAGGGATTTTATTGGTAAATAATCCATTGAAATGATGCTCTACATGGCCAAAGGCATAAAACGGTTCCGCATTGCTATACTGGTAATAGGGCGCTATCTGAAAACTGTTTAAATATTTGTTGTTGTAAAAAGTCTGGTTACCATTAAAGTGTTGCAAATCGGGAATACCTACCGCCTTATTATTTAAAAAACCACCCATGCCTATTTTGTATTTCAACTCTCCTGCAATTTTAAAATTCATCCCGTCCTCCATAGATAGTTTCCACTTATCAAAATTCACATCACTACCCAATACACCGGCTATGCCTTTTTCATAATCTAATCGGAATATAGGCGCATCAGAGCCTAGCGGCATTTTACTATTGGGAAACTCAACATAGTATTGTCCCGGCTGCCAGGATAAACTCACGCCGGCTACCAATGCCTGATGCTTATCAAAACTCATTCCCGCCAATTCATACGGATGGTTGGGCAGCAAAGATGCATCCCGGTTAAAGAAAGAAAAATCAGTCGTATTACGTAAGGGAATTCTATTCTCATACGTTGCATGCATACCGATAGTGATGCCATTATCCAGTTTATTATTGTAAACACCCCCTACAAACCAATTCTCATACAACTTCATATAATTCTTCTTATCCAACAAAGTATAGCTGGCATTAGTTAATGGATCGATCGGGTTATCCTTATTAAACTGAGAAACTCGTTTACCTACAGAAATTTTTACGTATCTGTTTCGATAGGTATGCTGCTTAGGGCTTATGGTTAAATCAGCATAGGAGTTTAAATGTGTATTACTAAAACCATAGCGGGTATTCCAATCTAATTTATAATTGTATTTACCCTTTCTACGATAGGTAAAAGATTGTTCTACACTTACAGCCAATCCTTCTACCGTATTATACTCCAACTCCCGAATCAGTGGTTTCAATTGCCAATTAACTGTAGATTTTTTCCCGTAAAAATTATACGATTCACCCGACCAGAAAATCTCTTTCAGGGTAATAGGTTGCTTTTGCTTACGCAAAGAATCCAACACGGCTCTTGACCGTGTGGAATCCCGCCAAAGGGCAGACACGCTATCCTTAAAAATAAAATCACGTTTCTCATCCTCTTCAAGAGCTATAGGCCGCACCTGATTCCAGTAGGTAGTATCTTTTTTATTGAAGGCTGTATCATGCTTCATAAGCGTGCGCCCAAAATGCTTTTTCTCAAACCCAGGATCAATATTATAGTCTGAATAGATGTTTACAAAATTGCCGTTGATATGAAAACCAAATTGCTTAAATACTAAATAAAGTACCTGATTTTTGGTCTTCCATACATCACCTCCTACCTCGCTATGTAATTGGGTAACACGTAACGTATCCAGCATTTCCAGCGAATAATTTTTCGTCGTCAGTAAATCTGTACTATAAATCCGCCAGTCATCTTCGATAATTTGTATCGTTCCGCTAAAAAGTGGTTCATTTTTTCGCTTGGGTATTACCGCTATTGTATTCACCATTTTCCCATCTTCCATAAAGCTGCCTTCATATTTATAGCGATAAAAATTCAATGCTCCATCAGCAATAGGAGAAATAAAACCACGAGGATTTAAATTATTACCAAATACTTCCACATTATTCTGATAAAAATTAATGAAGAAAGGAAAGCTTAATCCGTAACCGCCACCACTCTGCCGGGAGGATAGTACCCTGTATTTTATTTTTCCCGGCTTGGCGTAATCTACCTGCGTAACCGACTCTGAAAGATAGAGTATGCCCTGCCCTGAAGAATCCAATCCATCATTAGCTTCTCTTTCTATCTTTTGGCCAAACAACCGATTGGGCATATCTACCGATCGCATCAACCCTTTGATGTACACATTGACGGAGAAAGAGTCTACCTGATTATTGTAATACGACCTTTTTTTAATTGCCTGCCGGATAATTTCATAAGCGGGATCTTCTCCTTTCTTAACAATTACCTCGCCTAATGTTAATTCCTGTATGGCTAATACAAAATCCACTTGTTTATCACCAGTAGTTACAACTACTTCCTTTTCCACCTTACCATACCCTACATACTGGGCAATCAATATGTACTTCCCCGGATTTAATTGTATGGAATAGTTACCTGCGCTATTGGTAGTCGTTCCGTTGCTCGTACCCTTTACCATTATGGATGCATAAGGCAATGCCTTACCCTGGCTATCGGTAACCGTACCACTTATCTTGCCTGCAAAACTGTAGAATGAAAAGGCTGTGTGCACCACAAAGAGTAGCAATAATCTCATAACTAGCTTTGAACGAAAATAGCAAGGCAATTGTTACAAAAAACAAACAAATACAAGCGTAACAATATTTTATAACAATGATGCAATGGATTTTTTAAGCCAGGGAATTGTTATTCCAGGAAAAAAACCTGTTGTATGAAATAAAATGTAACCCTCCTTATTTAGAACTACATGCGTAGGAAACCTGTTTACACGTAGAGAGGCAGCGATTCGACGACCGTTCGGGATTAGGGTATACTTAAATGGCTTACTATCTATAAACTTTAGGATACCCTCTTCTTCATCCAACGCTATTGCAATAAAAATTATATCACTTGTATCTTTATATTCTTCCACCAGCTTATTTAATTCCGGAATTTCCCGCTGGCAAGGCCCGCAGGCAATATACCAAAAGTTAAGCACCACCACCTTCCCTTCCAATTCGCGTAGCGTATAACTTGCGCCGTTTATATCTTTAAAAGCAAAGTCTTTAATCTTTCTATCATTCTTAAAAAATTTACTTTCTCGAGGAGGTGGGCCTATTGTATCATTTAGATTACTGGTCGGATAAAACGCAACAGATCGATCATTTGCGGTTGTAACAACTGATGTAAGCAGTAACAAGAAAAGGAAAAGTTGTCCTTTTTTATTCCTCAGAATAGGTAGGCAGACAAAACTCATTTATTACTTCTTAAAAAACTGGCTGTTAAGGCTGCGAAACCTCCTACTAAACCTCCCACTACACCCGTAATGCTAATTAGCAAGAAGGAATTGGAACCTATCCCTAATAATTGACCAATCTTACCAGAAAGAAGACTGGCATTTTCCGTATCCATCCACCACGCCAATAAAGACCACAGTAGAAATACGCCTAAGAAAGAAGCCAAAAAAGCCGTGAAAGGTTTTTGTTTTACTACTATACCTGCAATAAATGCAGCGACAGCGATTGTCCACCAAGGAAAATAAATACCGCCAATGAAGGACAATAAAGCTGTTAACAATAAAGCAGAAAAGAATTTCATAAAATGAATCAACTATTTTTTAAACAATCAATTTACCGGTGCAAACTGCAGAACCCATTTCACACGAGGATCGGCGGCTTCTGTTTTTTTCATCATCCACAAGGTATAGTAATCGCCCCTTGCCCAGGTATCAATAAAATTATCATAGTAGCGGCTACCCGGATTACCGCTTTGTCCTCCGGGATAAACACCATACGCTTCTGTATCGGCAGTCATATGCACTACCATTCTCCAACTGGGGCCATGATCTTCCAATGTCGCATTGATGATGCCTCTGCCCCCTCCTATATAAACATTATTCTGGCTGAAAGCCGGCAACTTTAACAGGTGTTGTACTTTCGCTTCCCGGAAATTAGCCCATCCCATTTTACCGGACGATTCAATTTCTTTTAATCTTACCGTTGCTTTTTTCAAAGAACCCAATAACATATCATCTAGTGTTTCTTTATGCGCTGTCGTAATATCATCTATAAAACGATAAGCAGTGTCTTTTTTACGCAGACTTTCTATCAACGTAGATTCATTGGGCCAAGGCAAGGGTAAGCCTGATTTAGTAATCTCGTCACTCCATACGGCTTTTTCCAGCTCTTGCCACCAAACGGCAAATACCGTAGCACCGGATTCTGCCGGATCATTGCGCAGGTTCCAGGAACGGAAGTACTCAAAAAAATGTTGCTCATCACTACTCAGTGAAAGATCGGCTGCCCGCATGAGAATATCCCTTGCCAGCTCTGCTTTCACATTATAATTATCTACCTGCATGCGTTTCATATCCTCTACTGTAGCGCCGGTGATATTATCCAAATAACGATTGATGATATAACCCCTATACACCGGAAAACTATTGCCGGTATAGTAAGGATAAGTTGCTCCCACTGATAATTGATTGGCGCTGCTTACATATCCCCTCACCGGATTTTTCATGTGTGGATTTTCTACCTGCGGAATTACGCCTTTCCAGGCATAACTGCTATCCACTCCCGGCATTATAAAATCTCCTTGTCTTCTCCACTTAGCCGGAAAATCTCCCTGCTGCAATATTCCTATATCTCCATTCTTACTGGCAAAGACAGGGTTTTGCCCCGGACAACTTAAATACTTAATCGCTTCTACATATTCATCATAATTATTCGCTCTATTCAAGCCGTGAAACAACATCAACTCATTGGAAGGATCATGCGCTTTCCACCTTACGGCATAATATTGCTGGTTGCCTTCTGCTATCGGAAAACTGTGATCATAAATAACCGGTCCAAATACAGTATAAGCAACGGTATCCTCTAAATCGACTGCTCCTCTGCGTTGTATAATTTCTACTCGCTTTTCTGTTTTTACCCAGGCACTATCATACCAATACTCATTCATACTGGCATCTTTAAATTTTATCTCGTAGTAATCTTTTACATCACGTCCGGCATTGGTAAATCCAAAAGCGATACTATCATTAAACCCAATTACAATATTGGGAGCGCCGGGAAAACTCACACCATAGGCATTAAAGGAAGGTGTAGTGATCTGCATCTCGTACCAAATGGAAGGAAGATTTAAACCCAGATGCGGATCATTACAAAGAATTGCATTACCACTGGCTGTTTTGGAAGGAGCAATCGCCCAGTTATTGCTGCCATTTTCTTTATCAGGCTTAGGCAGAATATTTTCTATGCGTGTAGTACTATCTTTTCCGTACTGAAAATAGGCAGAATCACTACCTGTCGGAAGAGATAAATTCATAGCCGGCTGCAAGGGATAAGGCGACTCCGCAGTGAAAGGTACCACCGGCTTGAGCGAATCCTGCACAATGGGATACAACTCTTCAAAGTCGGTGAAAGAAAACACATTCTTTGCATTGGTATATTCTAAATCATCATCATGCCCCGCTAATGTATAGCTAAGGTATTTGGTATATAAAGCCGTTTTTAAATTAGTCCATAGCTGTGGCTTATAGTCGAGCAGTTTATATTCCAAGGGTAATTGGCTTTGCGACAAATTTCCGATATAAGCATTCACACCTGCTGTGTAGGCGTCCATCATAGCTTTTGTTACCGGATTGTCTTCTGCTTCTTTCAACGCTTTTTCTGCGGCGTAGATCATCCCCAGCCTGCGCATACTGCGATCATATCTAAGATAAGCGCCATTTTTCCCATCACCTATTACCTGGCTCACCATACCTGCTGCTGCAAAAACCTGAAACTCCATTTGCCAGAGACGAAATTTTGCATGTAAATAACCCTGTACAAAGTAGACATCTTCATCATTCTCGGCAAATACATGCGGCACGAGTCGCTCGTCAAAGTACACATTCACGTTTCCTTTTACCCCCTTCAATTGTATTTCATCAGAAAAGTCATTATCCGATGCTTCTGCATTTTGCCAAAAACCATGCTGTGGGCTTAAGAATTTTCCCATCGGGGGAATAGAACCCCATTTTTTATTCAAAGCAAAAATGAGCGCTCCGGTAATAACAGCCGCTATCG
>CAZPPM010000105.1:0-11484 GCA_964588445.1 uncultured Citrobacter sp. | reverse complement strand
CTGCCTGCGTTGTTCAATACCGCTGCCATATACTCAGCAGGGTAGTGTGCTTTTAAATAAGCTGTTTGGTAAGCTACAAAAGCATAACAAGTGGAGTGAGATTTATTAAAAGCATATTGAGCAAAAGCTTCCCAGTCGGTCCATATTTTATTCAGGATGTCTTCCGGATGGCCATTTTCTGTAGCGCCTTGTATGAACTGGCCTTTCATTTTGTCCAGCGTCTTGCGATCTTTTTTTCCCATGGCTTTTCGCAATACATCCGCATCGCCTTTACTAAACTTCGCCAACTTTTGACTCAACAACATCACCTGTTCCTGGTAGACCGTAATACCATAGGATTCCGACAGATATTCTTCCATCTCCGGAAGGTCATAGCTGATAGCTTCTCTTCCGTGTTTTCTATTGATAAAATTGGGGATATACGCTAAAGGGCCGGGGCGGTATAGGGCATTCATGGCAATAAGATCGCCAAACTGATCGGGCTTTAGCTCTCGCAAATACTTCTGCATTCCCATACTCTCAAACTGGAAAGTACCGTTGGTTTCACCACGTTGATATAGTTCATAAGTAGCTTCATCATCAAGTGGTAGTTCATCTAATTCAATAGCCACCTTATGATTTTGTTTTATCATCACCAGTGCATTTTTCAGGATTGTTAAGGTTTTTAATCCTAAAAAGTCCATCTTAATAACGCCTGCATCTTCGATTACTTTACCTTCTATCTGGGTTACCCATAGTGGAGAATCTTTTGCAGTAGCTACCGGTAATAATTCAGTAAGATCTTTGGGTGCAATGATGATACCTGCCGCATGGATGCCCGTATTACGCACAGAGCCTTCTAATCTTTCTGCTTCATGCAATACTTTGCTGGCAGGACTATCTTTTTGATCATATATTTCTCGAATTTTTCGCACACTTTCTAAGTCATCGCCTCCCAATCCTTCTTTTTCTTCTAATGATTTTTCGCCATCTTTCGTGCGAACAGGCGCATGTAGTACTCGCTTTAATTCGATGCCCGGTTTTTCCGGTACCAACTTCGTTAATGCATTCGATTCTGCTAGCGGAAGATCCATTACTCGAGCTACATCTTTAATGCTCATCTTGGCGGCCATAGTACCGTAAGTAATAATCTGCGCTACCTGGTTCTTCCCGTATTTGTCTACCACGTAGTCAATTACTTTTTGACGGCCTTCATCGTCAAAGTCGGTATCAATATCCGGCATTGATTTACGATCCGGATTAAGAAAACGTTCGAATAGCAACTTGTACTTAATGGGATCGATGTTGGTAATGCCTGTGCAATACGCTACTACCGATCCGGCAGCCGATCCACGACCGGGGCCAATGAATACACCAATATCTCTACCCGCTTTTATAAAATCACTTACAATTAAAAAGTAACCGGCAAAGCCCATTGTTTTTATGGTAAATAGTTCAAAGCGGATTCGCTCTTCTATTTCGGCCGTCATTTCACTGTAGCGTTCTTTAGCACCCATCCAGGTGATATGTTCCAGGTATTCATCCTGCGAAGAAAACTCCGGGGGTACCTGGAAAAAAGGAAGTAATATATCGCGTTTAAGATTGAGCAGTTCTACTTTGTCTACAATTTCGTTGGTATTATCGATCGATTCGGGAAGATCGGCAAATACCTGACTCATCTCCTCCGTTGTCTTAAAATAAAATTCGTCATTCGGAAAGGCAAAGCGTTTCCCTTTGACGTTTACATCATCATCTACAAAATCCCGCAAGGCAGGCGTACTTACTTTTTCCCCTGTGTTAATACATAATAAAATATCATGGGCATTAAAATCATCTTTTTCTACATAATGCGAGTCGTTGCTTGCAATAATTTTTACCTTATACTTTCTGGCATATTTAATAAGCAATTCGTTTACCTTATCCTGTTCTGCCATTTTATGGCGTTGCAATTCTACATAGAAATCATCCTGAAAAATATCCAACCACCATTTGAATTCTTTTTCGCCCGCCTCTTCTCCGCTACGCAAAATAGCTTGAGGTACAGAAGCACCGAGGCAACAGGTGGTAGCAATTAACCCTTCGTGGTATTGCAGGATAAGTTCTTTATCGATGCGGGGATATTTGCTGTACATGCCTTCTATAAAACCCAGTGAGGTAAGCTTTACCAGATTTTTATAGCCCTGCTCATTTTTAGCCAGTAGTATTTGGTGGTGACGAATATCTTTTTGTTCTTTGGTAAATGTTTTTTGATGACGATTAGCTGTTACATAAAATTCGCAACCTACAACAGGTTTTACTAATAGGTTGCCGTTTTCATCTTTATGCTTATAGGCTTCTGAAACAAATTCAAAAACACCAAACATATTACCATGATCGCTGATGGCTAAGGCAGGCATGCCATCAGCTTTAGCTTTTTTATAAAGACCCTGAATAGAGGCAGCACCATCTAAAAGGGAAAACTGAGTATGTACGTGTAAATGTGAGAACTTCATTTCTTATCCTTTCTTTTCTTCAAAATATAGTGAACAAATCGATCCTATTAGTGAAACGAATTGCGTAGTTAATGGTTTACAGTCTATTACATAAATTAGTTACAGGATGGTTTTTGGATCTAAATATATAGGATGTAATGAGCCGAAAGAGAGTAGTCATAATAAATAAAAAGTGCTAACTGGGTGATTAAAAGGCCAATAACTCAAAAAAAGTACACGAATAGTACAATTTAGCTTTACAAATTTCGTTAAATGGAAGCTTTATTTTCCTATATTTATTACCTATTTTTGCACGGTTTTTGAACCAAGCTGGCGATTTTAAAAATCATAACCTGATGTTGAAATATTTCATTCCTGGTTTGAGTTGTATTGTGATAATGACGAGCTGTTCCAGCTTGAAATCGCTCACGCCTTCTTCCAAAAAAGAAACAGTAGTTCCTGTAAGTGCGGCTGCGGCTTACCAGGCTGTACCTAAAGCAGAAAAAGCGGCTGAAGTAAAATTCTTAGAAGATATTTCAGTTGATCCGCAATCAACTATGCTTAAGCATGAAGCCGTAACTGCGAATAAAGCCACAACGCCTGCTAAAAATATTTCTGATATTGATGCTTATCTCAACAGATCTTCTGCAGAAAATGCATCGCCCCTGTTAGTAAAGTATGCATCACTTTTAAATACTGAGACGGATCAAATACAAAATATGGAGTTGTTGGAGTCGGTAGATGAGTGGTATGGCACTCCTTACTTGTATGGTGGGGCTACAAAAAACGGAATTGACTGTTCTGCTTTTGTACAGGCCGTTTATACAGCAGCCTATGCTATTTCTGTTCCACGTACAGCTCGTGAACAATACCGTGCTTCCCGTATTATTTCTGCGATTGATTTGAAAGAAGGCGATTTGTTATTCTTTAATACAACAGGCGGTATATCGCATGTGGGTATTTACCTCTGTAATAATAAATTTGTACATGCTTCCAGCTCGCAAGGTGTAGTTATTAGTGATATTTTTGATAACTATTATCTAAAGCGTTACATAGGCGCTGGGCGTATAGAAAAAAGTTCTGCTAAGAACTAATCCTTTTATTCGGCTTTATCTCGCGATAGCAATCCCAAACGTTTCTTTACCGTTTGCCATACGGGCTCTATATCCGGCGTGAGTTTAAAGTAAATAACCCCGGTAAAATAAAGAAGGGCGAAAACGATACTGCGCAGGAATAATCCTCCAAAACCATTTACATTAGTAAAGAGAAAATAACAGACAACAGCACAGGCGGCAGCGAGGAACAATGTGTATAAGGAATAATTAGTGAAAGGGAATAGCTTAAATTTTTTCCAAAGAAAAATAATGCGCACTGCATTGTAAATGGTTATAGAGGCAAGGTTGGCAATAGCAGGGCCGATGATGCCAAAATTTTTTGCAAAAATATAAGTAAGCGGTAGCATAACGCAGAGCAGGATAACACCACTCACCAGCTGAAATCTCCAATAGTTTGAGGTGCCTATTATTTCGGTATTTACGCCTGTACCCAGATCGACAACTCTTGTAAGTCCTAAAAAAATAAAAGCGTGAAAGCCTAGCAAGAATTCTTTATTGATACCAAAAGTCAGGATGGCTTCTGTGTAATTAAGTGCGATGACGGAAAAAATAAAGCAGGCAAAAATCAGGAGGTTGATGGAAGATCGCTGGTATATCTGTTGTAGGCGAACCTGGTTTTTATCTTTCCACGCTCTTGATAAATGAGGTAGGGTAGAGGCGATGATGCCTCTTTGCGGTGCTTGAATAACACTCGTAAGAATGGTAGCTAAGCCAAATATGCCGGCTTTGGCTATTCCATCCTCTAAAACAGAAGCGATAACAAGGGTGTCAAATACCTGTGATATAGCAAAGATGATGGTGCTGGAATAAACAAAAAGGCAAAGCGTAAGGATTTTCTTAAAAAAACGACGACTGACTTTGCTTGCTTTCAATGTAAAATGAATGCGTTTGGTGTACCATAGGTAGATGAATAGCGCTATCGCAATAAAAAGGTAAGTAAAGGCATAGAGTTTAATAAAAAGATCGAAGCTGCGAATAACTCCCATCCAGAATAATACAATGAGTACGGTAACTAATAAGCGCCATTGTACTTCTTTTAAAAAATTGGTGACAACTGGTTTACCTGTTTGCCAGGTATATACTTCTAATATAGAGTAAATGGTAACACCAAAACCCATTGGGAAAATCCAATAATAATAAACCAATAATTCAGGAGAGTTGGTGCCAAATTTCCGAATAACAACTTCCTTAAAGCTCCACCCCAATAAGGCTACCAGTAAAAAGCCAATCGTGCTGATTAAAAGGCACCAGGCGATCATATCATTTTTGCGAACGGGTAGGTAATCGTTGTAATAATGATAAAACTTATAAATAAAAGCAGGCATTGCCATAGAAGCAAAAGCTGCCATCATCGTAGCAATAGACATGAAGATGCTGGTGAGTCCATACTGTGTAGGGGTAAACAAACCTTCTTTCGTGAAAAAATAGGTATTGAGCAAGCCCACTGCAAAGCCGATATAAATAACAATAGAAGAAACAATACTTTGCCTTCGGATGGAACTCATGTGGTAAAGATACTATCTTAACGGGTTGATAGAAAAATGTTGATTAGTTGGTTGCTCTTTTGGAAGTGATGTAGAAGTTTTTGTCAACGCTAAACGTTTTTCCATCGTACCAGTCGCCAAGACGTACTGTTTTCCATTCTTCTGTTGGGGAAATGATTTGTTGCCTGCCGCCCAAATTCACTTTGACGGGCATCGTAAAACCTTTGATGCAATTGCTCCAGCGAAAAGAAATGCTGGAGTTGGTATTTGTCTTGTATTCCAGTAAGGGAATTTGTGTTGTACGAAGGTATTGGTCAAATAGTTTTGAAAAATCGATTCCCGCTTTTTCGCTGAAATACTTTTCTACCATTGCTGTTGTAACAATACTGTGATAAAAATCTTTATTAAGTCCTTTTAGAATGCTTTTAAATTTTACATCATTGTTGATAATCTGCCGGAGGGTATGTATAAGGTTAGCTCCTTTGAAATACATGTCACCGCTTCCTTCCTTATTTACACCATATTGCCCAATAATAGGCTCTGTATTTGTTATACTAGCTCTTAATCCCTGGCAATACTCGTTAGCAGCTTTTTTGCCATATTCGCATTCTACAAATAATACTTCTGAGTAGGTAGTGAAACCTTCATGTACCCACATATCTGCAATATCTGCGGTAGTGATATTATTAGCAAACCACTCATGGCCGGTTTCATGAATGATAATATAATCCCACTTGTTTCCCCAGCCAGATCCTGAAATGTCCATACCTAAGTAGCCATTTTTGTATTTATTGCCATAGGCAATAGCACTCTGGTGTTCCATACCCAGATGCGGAGTTTCTATTAATTTATAACTGTCTTTATAGAAGGGGTAAGGGCCAAACCAATCTTCAAAACATTTTAGCATACGAGGGACTTCCTTATTAAAATGCTTTTTGGATTTTTCTAAATTATAATCCAATACCCAATAGCTGCAATTCAATTTTCCTTTTTCTCCGGTAAAGGCGGCATTCCAATTAACATATTTACCAATGTAAGGAATGATGTTGTAGTTATTGATGGGACTCTTTACTTCCCATGTCCAGGTATGTGTGCTATTTCTATTTACTTTTTTTTCTACTAATTGTCCATTACCTACAGCAACTAATGTATCAGGAATAGTAATGCTTAAAGAGGCGCCATTATCAGGCTCATCGCTTTGGTGGTCTTTGCAGGGATACCAGGAAGAGGCACCTAATCCCTGACAAGCGGCTGTCATCCAGGGTCGTCCTTTTTCATCTTTTGTAAATATCCAGCCTCCATCCCAGGGGGCATTCTCAGCAATACGGGGATGCCCTGAAAAATGAATTGTAATGGAGTCGATTTTATTATCTGAAGGGGCATCATTGATATAATAAACATTTCCTTTTCGGGCAAAGGTTAATTGTTGGGCAATTGTATGGGATGTCGTACCTCCTCCTTCTGGTGTTTTCAGGAGTGTTACCCGCTGGCCATTATAGCTTATTACTTTATCAATCCTCATCGGTTCCTGTAAGTCGATCTGCATTTTTGTATTCTTCTCTTTTTCGGAGTTTATTTTATAGATGATTTTTACTTCTCCCTGTAAAGATTTAGAAAGATAATTGGGTGTGATGGCAATATCATAGCGTAATACATCCCACCAGGCTCTTTCTTTGGTAATCGATCCTCGTAATGTATCTTGCTCTGTGAAAGTTTGTTTATTGCCAGAAAATTGTGCTAAAAGGGTTTTTGTTGAAAGGAGTAATACTAAGGGTAGTATTAAAAAGATTTGTCTTGGCACGATGATATTTTTTACAACGTAAATGTAGGATTTATAGCATGAAATACCGGAACCTTGCTAAAGAAGAAAGACCTGCTCTCTTTGCGATTCTTTTTGCTATTGTAACATTGTTTAATGCTTGCCAATCGGATAAGGATTCGCAGCGAAAGATATTTCATTATAATGAACAGTCGGGTATAGCTTCTCTCGATCCGGCTTTTGCAAAAAACCAGTCCATCATGTGGCCGGTACATCAATTGTATAATACGCTGGTAGAGATTGATGATAAACTGGCAATTGTTCCTTCATTAAGCACACATTATACGATATCTTCTGATGGGAGGCTATATACTTTTTATTTGCGCAGCGATGTTTTTTTTCATAATGATGTGGCTTTTGCCGATGGCAAAGGAAGAAGGCTGGTAGCGAATGATGTGGTGTATAGCTTTAACCGAATCATTGATAAAGCTACTGCAAGTCCTGGTAGCTGGATATTTAATAATAAAGTAGATACTGTTCAACCTTTCGTAGCTATTGACGATACTACCTTTCAGCTTCGATTGTTACGGCCGTATCATCCTATTCTCGGAATACTCTCTATGCAATATTGTTCTATTGTACCGGAAGAAGCTGTAAAAAAGTATGGCCGTGATTTTCGACGACATCCTATAGGTACAGGGCCTTTTCGTTTTGTGGCTTGGGAAGAGGGGCAGGCATTGGTGATGGCAAAGAATGAAAACTATTTTGAGAAAGATAGCATGGGTAATCGATTGCCTTTTTTGGATGGTATCAAAGTCAGTTTTTATGATAGCAAGGCTACCGAATTTTTATTATTCCGACAGGGCAAACTTGATTTTATTAATGATATTGAATCTTCCTTTAAAGATGAAGTGTTGACCAAGCAAGGGCTTTTAAGAAAAGAATGGGAAGGCAAGATTGTTTTACAAACGAGTCCTTTTCTTAATACAGAATACCTGGGTGTATTGGTGGATGCAGAAAATCCAATACTCAAGAGCTCTCCCCTACGATTAAAAAAAATACGACAGGCGATCAACTATGGATTTGACAGGCGTAAAATGATTATGTACCTACGTAATTCGCTGGGCACACCCGCAGAATCAGGCTTTGTACCGGCTGGACTTCCTTCTTTTGATACCGCTACAGTGAAAGGCTATTTTTATGATCCGCGCAAGAGCCGAGAATTATTGGAGGAGGCAGGTTTTCCCGAAGGGAAGGGATTGCCTGTTATTAAATTATATACAGTTGCTATCTATGCCGATATGGGTGATTTCATCGCCAAGCAATTGGGTGAATGTGGTATACCGGTGCAGGTAGAAGTAATACAGAAATCATTGCTACTGGAAATGACTTCTCAGTCAAATGCTGCTTTTTTTCGAGGGAGTTGGATTGCCGATTATCCCGACGCAGAAAATTACCTTTCTGTTTTTTACTCTAAAAATCCAGCACCGCCTAACTATACCCGTTATGCCAATCCGGCATTTGATGTGGTGTTTGAGAAAGCGATTGCAGAAACCAATGATTCCATTCGTTATCGCCTATATCAGGAAGCTGACCGGATGATAATTGAAGATGCACCAGTTGTTCCTTTATGGTACGACAAAGCCGTACACCTAGTCCAACCAACTATAAGCGGCTTTCATTCTAATGCACTTAACCTGATGGAGCTTCGCCGTGTGCGTATAGAGGATAAAGAGTAAGTAGTTGCTTTCTTAAGGTTGTTTAAGTTTATGCTTAAACACTTTTTTGAATTTATCTAATTTGGGACGAATGACAATTTTGCAATAAGGGTTTGTGTTTTCATTGTTTTCGAAATACTGCTGGTGGTAATCTTCTGCCGGGTAAAATATTGAGAAAGGTTTTATTTCGGTTACAATGGGGTTGTCGAAAGCGCCACTTTTGTTTAGTTCGGCTTTATACTTTTCCGCTTTTTCTTTTTGCTCATCGTTGTGATAATAAATACCACTACGGTATTGTGTACCTACATCATTTCCTTGTCGATTGAGAGTGGTGGGGTCGTGTGTTTCCCAAAAGACCTCTAGTAATTCATCAAAACTTATCTGGGTGGGGTCATACACAATTTGCAGGCATTCTGCATGTCCCGTTTCGCCAGTACACACTTCTTTATAAGTAGGATTTACAACGTGACCATCTGTATAACCGGAAGTGGCGCTGATGACGCCATTCAATTGTTCAAAAATAGCTTCTGTGCACCAAAAGCAGCCATTGGCAAAAGTAGCCGTATCGGTAGATGTACTTATAGTAGTGGGCATAGATGAGTTTTTAGAAGTATCTGCACATGCGAGTAGAGTAGCCAGACTTAAAACAATGATTGTCATTGAATAGTTCATTTGCATACATAAATGTAAAGAATTAATTCAGGATAGATGTTTCTGAATAACATGTATAAAATCAATATGTTATTGATAAGTTGGTAAATCTTTTAAAAAAAATTAAAAAGTTTTGTATATATTTTTAAAGATTCCCGTAATTTAGAATACTATTTTATAAAGACTAGAACTTTAACTGCTTGTCGATAATGGGAAAAAGAGGCTATTATAAGGGTCTGTTATTGCGTGAATTTTATTTTTCAGGCAAGCTTTCTTGTGCAGACTTAAGTGAGCGTATTGGTAAAAGTATCCCCCTCACTATGAAAATCCTGAACGAGTTGATGGCGGAAGGCTATGTAACAGAGTCGGGGTATGCACCTTCCAGCGGCGGTCGCCGCCCTATTATGTACTCTATTAAGCCGGATACAATTTATATTCTTTCTGTTGCGATGGATCAGTTGGTAACGAGGATATCCCTTATGGGAGTAGGTAATCAGCATGTGCTTCCTGTAGAGGAGTTTGAATTGCCGCTTACCAGCAACCCAAAAGCATTACAAATGCTGGGGGCAAAAATTGAGGAGGTGATAAGAAAGACAGGTATAGAGAAAAAGAAAATTGTAGGTGTAGGTATTGGAATGCCGGGTTTTGTAGATTTTAAGAAAGGGATTAACTATTCTTACATGGAAACGGAGGGTAAGACGATTAGTGAGTATTTATCGGAGAAGTTGGGTATGCCGGTATATATAGATAATGACTCAAGTTTAATTGCATTGGCGGAGTTTCGTTTTGGAGCGGCTCTTCATAAGCGCAATGCGATGGTCATTAATCTTAGCTGGGGTATAGGATTGGGAATGATTTTAAGTGGGGAGTTGTTTCGTGGACAAAATGGTTTTGCTGGTGAGCTTAGTCATATACCTCTATTTAATAATGATAGGTTATGCAATTGCGGGAAAAGCGGTTGCTTAGAAACAGGAGCTTCTTTATTAGTGGTAATCGAAAAAGCAGTGCAAGGGATTAAAGAGGGGAGGATATCTTCATTAGGGAAAAGTTTCCCCAGTGGACATGCAGAACAAGATTGGGAGTCAATTGTACAGGCAGCACAAAAAGGAGATCGGTTTGTAATAGAAATATTATCGGATACAGGATATGATATAGGAAAAGCTGTAGCGATATTGATTCATTTGATGAATCCGGAGGTGGTTATATTAAGTGGCAGAGGAACATTAGCGGGTAAGTTATGGCTGGCACCTATACAGCAGGCCTTGAATGAGCATAGTATACCAAGGTTGGCAGTCAATACAACAATGGCTGTTTCTACTTTGGGCTACCAGGCGGAGTTGATAGGATCTGCAGCATTGGTGATGGAGAATAGGGTAAGGGAGCAGGCAAAAGTTATTAGAACTTTTGGAAAAACTGTAGCGGGAGTGTAGCTGAAATAAGGTTAGAACTATTTTTTTTATTTATACTTAAAACAACTGCAATGAAGAACAAACGATTCTTGTTTCTATTGGTTGTGCTATTAATGAGCAATTTTGTATTGCTAGCACAAACAACAAGAACTATTACCGGTGTCGTAACCGACAATACAGGTAAGCCGGTGCCATTAGCAACATTATCTGTAAAAGGCACAAATGTGTCAACAGTTACGGATGATAATGGTCGTTATTCCATTTTAATTAATAGGGATAACGCTGTACTAGAAATATCGTCTATTGGTTTTGCAACGATAGAGCAAACTGTTGGAAGCTCTAATACGGTCGATATTAAGTTGGCCGCGGAAGCCACTAGTATGGGCGAAGTAGTGATAACAACGGCCTTAGGTATAAAACGTCAGGCGAAATCACTAGGTTACGCTGTACAGGAAGTAAGAGGCACTACATTAGCTGATGCTAAGGAGACAAATTTGGCCAATGCGCTTACCGGAAAAGTAGCAGGTTTGCAGGTAGTTCGTTCCAGTAATGGAGCAGGTGGCTCTTCCAAAATTGTATTAAGAGGTAATAACTCTTTAACTGGAAGCAACCAGCCACTAATAGTAGTAGATGGTGTACCCATTGATAATTTTACAGGTACTACTGAAAACGGTTACTGGAGTGCAGGCTTTGACCGTGGTAATGGCTTGGGAGATATTAGTGCCGATGACATTGAGAGTATGTCTATTTTAAAAGGCCCATCTGCTGCAGCATTATATGGCTCACGTGCAGGTGGTGGTGTTATTTTGGTTACTACAAAATCAGGAAGAAAACAAGCCGGTCTTGGTATTACATTTTCTATGACACAAGGAGTAGAAAATATTTTTATTCGTCCAGA
>CAZPPM010000104.1:0-11673 GCA_964588445.1 uncultured Citrobacter sp. | reverse complement strand
TTTATGAACTTTTGTAATCAACGATTACAATACAAATGTACTTTGGGTTAACTTGCGCTACAAAACAAGATCTTCCTGTTTTAGGGATGCCAAACAGGTAGTTTTTTGACAAAAGCCTTACTGGTAGCCGATTCCATGAAAATTAGTGTATGATGTCCAACCGAAACCCTGATATATTATTTCAATTGATAAAGTCGCTTGAAAAAGCCGAAAAAAGGCATTTTAAGCTATATATAACCCGAAGTTCCTCCAAAGAAGACCTTAAAATTGTTAGACTTTTTGATGCTCTTGACCGATTAGACACATATGATGAAAAATTTTTATTTAAAAAGTTGCCGGGAACAGAGAAAAGACAACTTTATAATCTCAAGGCGCATTTATATGGTGAAATCCTTGCTAGCCTACGTCTCTTAAAAAGCACCGATAGCCTGGATCTACAGCTAAATGAGCAGTTTGACTATGCCCATATTCTTTACAAAAAAGGACTTTTTGTTCAAAGCCTTAAGATTTTAGAAAAAGCAAAAGAACTGGCCAGTAACAACCAAAAGTTTCATATCCTCTCACAAATCATATCCTTAGAAAAAAGGATTGAAAATCTGCACATTACAAGAAGTCTTGTGGGTCGGGTAGAGGAGTTGTCCCGAGAAGCCAATGAGGTAAGTCGCCATATTGATATGGTAACCCGTCTTAGCAACCTTTCGTTATTGCTTTTTTCCTGGTATACCCGAAATGGACATGCCAGGAACGAAAAAGATGAAGCGGGTCTTAAAAAATTTATGCAGGAGAATCTTCCTGCAAATGGGCAGGAGTTGACGGGCTTTTATGAAAAACTGTTTTTATACCAAAGCTATTGCTGGTATGCGTTTATCCGCCAGGACTTTTTGCAATACTATCGCTATGCGCAAAAATGGGTCGATCTTTTTGACAGCAATCAGCTAATGATACGGGTAGAAACGAGCCATTATATCAAAGGCGTACATTATTTACTAAATGCACATTTTGATCTTCGCAACTACAGAGAGTTTGGTAAAACCCTTAAAAACTTTGAAGCATTTGCGCAAACAAGTCGGGTACAGGATCATGATAACTTCCGTATACAGACTTTTATTTACATCAATACAGCCAAGATAAATCAACACTTTATTGTGGGTACATTTAAAGAAGGCCTCTCTCTTGTACCCGATATTACGGCTAAATTGAAAGAGTATGCCATATTCCTGGATGATAACCGGGTGATGATTATGAACTATAAAATTGCCACTCTATATTTTGGAAGCGGCGATTTCAGCACTTGTATTGATTACCTGCAAAAAATTATCAACGAGACCGGCGACTTGCGTATTGACCTACAATGTTATGCTCGCCTGCAACACCTGCTGGCACACTATGAATTAGGCAACTATGACATTATGGAATCGCTTACCAAGTCCGTATACCGGTTTATGGCTAAAAAAGAGACGCTCACCGTTATAGAAGAAGAAATGTTTAAGTTTTTGCGTAACTCTTTTCACAATGTACCTGCCAGAAAATTAAAGCCGGAATTGGAAAAGTTTCTTCAAAAGATAAAACACCTTGAAAAAAACCGTTTTGAAACCCGCTCCTTTGCTTATCTGGATATCATCTCCTGGGTAGAAAGCAAGCTGGCCGATAAAACTATGGGCGAAATTATACACCAAAAGTATTTGTCGAGCAAGCGGCGACCATAAGACGCTTCAAAAAAGAAAAACAGTCCTGCTGCTTAATAGGTGGTCGTCATATCTTCATCTACACAAATGATATAGTCTGCACGTCCCTTATTTTCCTTTAGAAGAGCTTTAATATTAGCCTGTGTTACGGTTGAAATAGTCGCAATTTTCAGCGATGGTTTTTGCTTTTGCAAATACCACATAATTCCTTCATAATTATCGGAATGATAGGCTCCGTTATAATGAATAAACAAGCTTTCTGGCTGATGATACTGTAAAATAAAATGTGCCATCGTTGCATCTTTGATAGCCTGTGCTTTGGGCATATTTTCTCCTCCATGGCCACCCATCATTTCTATCATTTTTACATAGCCCGGTAATGTTGCATCGTAAGCAATGGGTAATGGCGCTATCCACGCCTTTTCATTGGCCGGTAAAGTATCAAGCGCTTCAAGACCCTTTCGTGCAACGAGAGATGCATAGCGACGGGGTACATTTGTTCCGGCAAAGACCAGCTTATTCTTTTTTGCAAAATTGACTAATGGTGCATAATCCGTTTTATAATTGTTCCAAAGCCTCGCCATACTATCCAGTTGTTTCGCCGTAATTTTTTCGTGCAAGTATAAATCTAATGCTTCCTGATTGTCACTTTCAATCATTTCGGCACCCAACACCAGTTTTCGCTTATCGTTGCAATCTTTTGTTACCTCCAGTTGCAGCCAATGTGCAATTGGGTTATTATGATACTCGCCAAACAAAACAATTTCTTGCTTTGTAAGATGGCGTATCATTTTTTTATAGGATACTTTTTTTCCTTTTGCATTATAAAGAATATACGCTGGCTTTTGCTGCGCTTGTAGTAAGAAAGAAATACAGGCAAAAGCAAAAAATAATCCGATTTTTCTCATGCGGCTAAGTTCTATTGTTTTTAGCATTACAACAAACCCTTTCCTGTCATAGTAGTAACATATTTATTTACAAACAACCCTTTTCCTCCCAAGGATGGATCGTAAATTGCGCCCATGCGTGATTTTTTAAAAGGATTAAATGAGCGGCAGCAGGAAGCTGTGTTGCATAAAGAGGGGCCATTGATGATTATTGCCGGAGCAGGTAGCGGAAAAACAAAAGTACTGACTACACGTATCGCCAACCTTATGGCCAGTGGTGTAGATGCTTTTAATATTCTGGCACTCACTTTTACGAATAAGGCTGCCAAGGAAATGAAAGAGCGAGTTGAACATATTTTGGGTAATAATGAAGCTCGTAATCTTTATATAGGAACCTTTCACAGTGTTTTTGCCCGCATTTTAAGAGCAGAAGCGCATCGCCTTGGCTATCCCAATAGCTTTACTATCTATGATACGGATGATGCTAAGAGTGTTGTGAAAACAGTCATCAATGAATTGCAGCTGGATGATAAACATTACAAACCCAACACTGTTTATAACCGCATTTCGTCTGCTAAAAACGCATTGGTGAACCCGGTAGAGTATGCTAACGATTATTACTTACAGCAGGAAGATATGCGTTCCAATCGCCCCGCCATTGGAAAAATTTACGACGCTTATGTAAAGCGTTGTTTTAAAAATGGTGCTATGGATTTCGACGATTTGCTGCTAAAATTCTATGAACTCTTAAAAAACTTTCCCGAAAGCTTAAGCAAATACCAGCATAAGTTTCAATACATTCTCATTGATGAGTATCAGGACACTAACCCCGCACAGTACGAGGTTATCAAGTTACTGGGCGCTATGCATGAAAATGTATGTGTCGTGGGTGATGATGCGCAAAGTATTTATTCTTTTCGAGGTGCTACCATTCAAAATATCCTGCAGTTTCAAAAAGATTACGACAATGTAAAAGTTGTAAAGCTGGAGCAAAACTATCGCAGCACGCAAAGCATCCTTCATGTTGCCAATGAAGTTATAAGCAACAACAAAGGGCAAATAGAAAAACGTCTTTTTACAGAAAATGCCGAAGGGGAAAAAATACGGCTAGTGCGCACTTCATCAGATAATGATGAAGGAAAATTTGTAGCCGATACAATACAAGAACAAAAGCTTCGCAATCATTATAGCAATAAAGACTTTGCTATTTTATACCGTACCAATGCACAAAGCCGTGCCTTTGAAGAAAGTCTGCGCCGTATGGGAATTGCTTATACGATTTACGGAGGTATCAGCTTTTACCAGCGTAAGGAGGTTAAAGACATGGTTGCTTACCTACGCTTACTCGTCAACTCAAAAGATGAAGAAGCCCTTAAACGAATTATCAATTTCCCGGCAAGAGGTATTGGCAAAACAACTCTTGACAAAGCTATACTCATAGCCAATGAAAATAATATAGCCATGTGGCAGGTATTAGAGAATGCTCAGCTATATGGTTTTCGTTCCGGTACATTGCAAGCCATTGAAGAGTTTGTAACAATGATTAAAAGCTTCTCAAGCATGTTGCAACATAAAAATGCCTATGAGGTGGCGTTTCATGTAGGCAAGCAAACAAATATTATAAAAGAACTCTTCAACGATAAGAGTACGGAAGGCGTACAACGCTACGAGAACATACAGGAATTGCTTAACAGCATAAAGGAATGGACAGAAAGCCCCGATAGTGATGAAGGAGAAGTAGTTGATAAAAGTCTGGGCGCTTACCTGCAACAAATCACGTTATTAACCGACGCAGACAACAAAGATGAAAATGCTGATACCGTAAAGCTCATGACCATTCATGCGGCAAAGGGGTTGGAGTTTAGTTGTGTTTTCGCCGCAGGATTGGAGGAAATGCTTTTTCCTAATGCGATGGCCATTAATACCAGAGAAGAATTGGAAGAAGAGCGACGTCTATTTTATGTAGTCATTACGCGGGCAAAGAAAAAACTCTGGGTGTCCTATGCAAATACCCGTTATAAATTTGGCTCATTGGTACAAAACGAGCCCAGTCGTTTTATTGAAGAATTACCGGAGCAATATGTTGACAGAAGTTTTGCCGGAACAAACAACAGAGCTCAATCGGGCTTTAGCACTACAGCTCATCAAAGGATGAATGGTGGCTGGAGCGCAACGCGTGATGCAGAAAAAAGATATGGCCCGCCACCGAAAGCAAAAGAAGAACGACCCGCTTATTTAAGTCCAAAAACAACGTTACAAAAAACAGTAGAGCATACCCCCTCTTCCGATTTTACCCCCAGCGATACCTCCAACTTACAGGCTGGCCAAAAAGTTGAACATCAAAAATTTGGTTTTGGCGAAGTAATAAAAATGGAAGGCGCTGCTCATAATCCTATTGCAACGGTAAAGTTTGAATTGAATGGAGAAAAAAAGATTATGCTTAATTATGCCCGCTTGAGAATTCTCGGTTAATTAAACCAACTAATTATCATTTTCTCTCAATCGACTCGTTGGCATTTTATTCACATTTTTTACAAACGGAATACAATTTGTGTTTATCCGGGCAAAGCCGCTATTTCACGTTAAAACAAGGCTTATGCTACACGAAATGGACAATATTCCGACAAAGCAATCTTGCTTTTTTCTCACCTTAAACACCGTAGATTCGGTGGATCTATTTGTGCGACCCATACATAAACAGATTGTCGTACACACACTGAACTATTTCATTGCAGATAAAGGGTGGAAAGTGTATGCCTGGTGCTTAAAAACGAGTCAACTATACTTGTTGTTACATACAGGTCTTACTCCTCTTGCCGAAGCAGAAAAGGAGTTTAAAAAATTTACCACGCAGAAGATTCTTGCAGCCATTGGTACAGAAGAGCCTGTAAGGAAGGCTTGGATGATGGAGCGGTTTCGATCTTTTGGAACAAAATTAAGGCTGCTCAAAAAATATTATATCTGGCAAAACTTATCTGCACCAATTTTTATTGACTTGGATGACACAGAAACCTTGCTGGAGAAGTTTTATTTTATACACCAACAACCTGTAAGAGATCGTATTGTGGATACTCCCTCTGAATATAAATATAGTTCTGCCAGAGATTATACAGGCATGAAGGGTCTTGTAAATATAACGTCGTTATCGACCGTAGAAAAAGAACTAAGCCGAGCAGATAATGCAGGCGGAACCTTTTTAGTTAAATACGTCCGCAATTAGTTACGCCATTGGCGACTATATTTTATCAGGAATGTGTTTTAATTTTTGCTAAATCTTATAACACCTGCCATTTAGTTTTAATTTACCTGTATTATTGCTCCTGATTTCAGGCAGCATGGCTACTCGTAAACGAAAAAAGAAACAAACAAAATGGGTTCTTATACTTTCATTGATCGCTCTTGCCGGTTTTGGCAGCCTGCTTTTATATAAATGGTTCGCCTACCAAAAAGTAAAATTTACTCGCTATCCGCAGTTTGGTATTAGTATACCCAGCAGTTACGCCATTCATGGTATTGATGTTTCCCGCTATCAAGAGCTCATTGCCTGGGAAGAAGTAGCAGAAATGGAAGTACAGGCGATTAAGCTTGGTTTTGCTTTTATAAAAGCCACCGAAGGTATAGGTAATGTAGATCCACATTTTGGCCGCAACTGGCGAAAAGCAAAAGGCAGCGGAATAAAAAGAGGCGCTTATCATTTTTTTATTGCCTCAA
Source organism: uncultured Citrobacter sp. (assembly GCA_964588445.1). Lineage (GTDB taxonomy): Bacteria > Bacteroidota > Bacteroidia > Chitinophagales > Chitinophagaceae > CAZPPM01. The sequence goes on along the minus strand of CAZPPM010000104.1, from coordinate 5,390 downwards.
AAGATGGGCGGCTACAAGCTGAAAACTTTATCAAGAGAGTGGAGTTGCTGCCCGGCGATCTTCCTCCTGTTTTAGATGTAGAACAAAGAAATGGCGTTACTAAATCTCAGTTACAGGCCGAAGTAAAAAAGTGGTTACAAGTCGCCGAAGCCTATTATAAAGTAAAGCCGATTCTTTACACCAATGTTGATTTTTACAATAAGTATCTGGGAAAAGATTTTGATAGTTACCCCTTATGGATCGCACACTACTATGAGCAGGAGAAGCCTCGCATCCAAAGAGATTGGATATTCTGGCAGCACAGCGATATTGGCAATGTAAATGGAATAAAAGGAAAAGTGGATTTTAATGTTTTTAACGGTGACTCTACCGAGTTTAAAAAATTACTAATACAATAATACTCTCTGATTTATTAAAGAAATGCTATGGAACAAGGGTTTGATCCAGAGGTAAAAGAGCTTTTTCGCCGGATAATAAGGACGGCGTCCTTATTGCTGGTGTGGATGATGGTCATGGCTACGCTAGGTATTTATTTCAGAATGGGATACGATCGCTATTACCCCACTTGGTTGATTATTACTTTTTATTGTATAGGAATTGCAAGTCTGCTTTTCTTAGTACGGTATATTATACATCTTTGGAAAAAGTAGTGCCTTAGCTACTATGATCAGCAATAATAACCCACTCATTATTTATCTTTTGAAAAATAAGCGTGTAGTGGCCATTTAAATTTCCGATGGTGCGTGTCAGCATCCATTTGCCTACTACATAATAAAATTCTGCTGATTGCTTTTTAACCAAGAGAATATCAAAGGCCAGTTTTCCCATGGCTGTTTTATCAGGATAATTCTTTTGATAATTTTTTAGTGTATTATTCCATCCGTAAGTCACGCCGTTTTTACCTACAAATAATAATGAATCACTTTTCCAGTAGCCTTTCATAAACATTTCTATGTTCCCTTCATTCCAGGCTTCCGTTTGATCTTTTAAAATAGTCCGTATAGTGATTTCATCTGTCGTTTGTGCAAATGCTACAGCCGTATACAAAAAACAGGTAAGTAATAAAAGCTTTTTCATATTGTATAGTAATGTGTTTAAAAGGACTATACAATATACTGTTTTCTTAGTTGGTATATTTTATAGGCTGCGCATTAGTGATCACAATCATCTGCATGTGCATGATTATGTACACGACAAAATTTGTAGTTAAGAATATGTGCTCCTATTATAAGAGCTACCGCCGGTACTAAGAGAGCTAATCCGTTGTGAAGATAAAAGAGCCTGACGGCCAATAATAAAATTCCTATTATAAAAATAATAGAAGGCCAGGCACTGTGATGGTGTTTTTTATATCCGTGGTACAAAGAGTATAAACCAATGCCTGCTGCCAGCAATAGCATGACAATTTCAAATGTGAGATTATGAATAATGTTTACGCCAAATAAGGGCAATGCAGTATAAAACAACGGCAAAACAGCACAGTGCACAGCACAAGCAAGCGAAGCTGTGATTCCCGCAATATCCCAATTAAAGCGCTGGCGCATACTTGCAAAAGTAAAAAAAAGCAACAATGTTGCAAAATTTATTCTTTACTTGCATTTTCGCCTGTAATAATTAATACAGTGGTAACTTTGCCGCAAATTATAAGATGTCAAAGAAAAAACTTACTTATTTCATCTTCTTTGCTGTGTTGATTGGCGTTTTTTATGCTATCGTACAGCAATGGATTGTGCGAAAAGATACAATTTCAGTTGTTCAGCCTTTTAGCTTTACTAATCAGGATGGTGTAATTTTTACGGATAAAGATGTAGAAGGCAAAGTGTATGTTGCAGAATTTTTCTTTACAACTTGCCCGGGAATTTGCCCGATAATGAACAACAACATGAAAATTGTGTATAATGAATTTAAAGACGCCGATAATTTTTTAATTCTTTCTTATACCTGTGATCCGGAGAGAGATTCCGTGCAACGCTTAAAACATTATTCGGATTCGCTGGGTGTTGATACACAAAAATGGATTTTCTTGACTGGTAGAAAAGATAGCTTGTATACCACAGCACGACTAAGTTACACAATTGATGACCCCGCAAATAATTTAAGAAATTTGCAAGACGATTTTCTTCATACGCAGTTCTGGGCACTAGTGAATCAAAAAGGAGAAGTGAAAAAGATATATGATGGCTTGAAGCAAAGTGAAATAAAAGCGCTGATTAGGGATACCAAAAAGTTGCTTTCACCGTAAAACATCATTTTCGTGACTACAATAAAAGATACGCTCAAGAAAAATCAATTAAGCATCACGGCAGGAAGAGAAAAAATCCTGTCTATGTTTATTACGCAAAGTGGCGCTCTGGCTCACGGAGATATTGAAAAAAAAATGGGCGCACACTTTGACAGAGTTACCATTTATCGCACGCTACAAACTTTTATGGAGAAGGGGATCATTCACAGTATTCCTTCTTCCGATAATGTCGTTCGTTATGCATTATGCAAAGAAAACTGCGCAGGCGGCCATCATCACGATCATCATGTACATTTTTTGTGCAGCTCTTGCAACAAAACATATTGCCTTGATGATATTGTAACACCTACTATTAAAATGCCAAAAGGCTATTCACCACAACAAATTGATGTAGTGGTAAATGGCATATGTAAAAAGTGTAATGTTTCTAAATAGCTGCGGCTTTTTCTTTTTTCAAAAAATGCTTTTTTAGTTGTAAAAACAGAAACCTTCTCTATTTAAAAAAGGTCATAATAAAAAGCCCCCTTGTAGAAACAAGGGGACTTAGGTTAAGGCTCTGATTAGTAGCTATTTTAATATTATAATTTTCTTAGTAGAATTTCTTCTTTATAATTTAGATCAAATGTAATACCCTGTTTCGACATTTCCGAATTTAATGACTACCACTTTGAGGGTATTTTTTGTAGTTTTTATTCACTAATTCAGCTGATTTTTTACAAATTTCATTAACCCACTGATATATTCTGGAGAAAAATTAAAGGCAAGTCCGGCGTCATTAAACAAATCCGGTAATCGCTTAGTTCCTCCGAGAGCCAATGCTTTAATATAATTATTTAACGCCGCTTCTTGGTTTTCTTTGAATTGTTGCCACAAACCTATTGCACCTAGCTGAGCAATCCCGTATTCAATATAGTAAAAAGGCACCTCATATAAATGAAGCTGACGCTGCCAGGAATATTGCCTGTATGCTTCAAGTCCCGTATAGTCAATTACAGATGAAAGAAATTCCTGTGATATTTCCATCCACTTATCTAATCTTTCTTGTTCCGTATGCGCTGGGTTTTCATATATCCAGTGCTGAAACTTATCGATAGTGGCAATCCAAGGAAAAATAGTAATCACTCTTTCCAATTGTTGGTCTTTGGCTCGCTGAAGCTCTTCTTCATTAGAAAAAAATACGTCCCAATGTGCCATACTAAAAAGCTCCATGCTCATACTCGCTACTTCTGCTATTTCTGTAGGGTATTCTTTAAATCCAGTAAGGGGTAATGGATGAGCAAGGAAAGAATGAATAGCATGGCCGCCTTCGTGTACCATTGTTGTTACATCATCCATTTGGCCGGCCGCATTCATAAATATAAAAGGAGCACCAGATTCTGCAAGCGGACAATTATATCCTCCGGGAGCTTTCCCCTTCCTGCTTTCCAAATCAAGATGCCCCATAGAACGCATTTTACGTAAACAGTCTCCAAAAAAAGGACTTAGCTTATCAAAACACTGTATTGATTTTTCTACCAATTCTTCGCCTGTTTTAAATGGACGAAGAGGTTGCGTTCCAACAGGCTCTGCATCCACATCCCAGGGACGAAGTTTGGGTAAATCCAGCTTTTGTCTTTTCGCCTCATAGAGTTTATCTACCAAAGGAAGCACGTGTTGTTTTACTGCTTCGTGAAACAAAAAACAGTCCTCTTTGGTATAATCAAATCTTCCCAACTCTGCAAAGCGAAAGTCTCTATAGTTATCAAACCCTGCATTTACCGCTATCTGATGGCGCTTATTTAATAAAGAGGTAAACAGTTTATTAAGCTCTTCATTATCCTGTAAGCGTCTCTCTGCTATTTTTCTAAACGCTTCCTCCCGGCGACTCCTATCCGGATCTTCCAGGTAGCGGGTAGCTTGTTGAAGCGTAAATTCCTGACCATCGATAGTAACAGACATTTTCCCGGCAATTGCACCAAAACGCTGTGCTTCTACACTCAACTCTGCCTGTATGGCAATGTTTTCTTCCCGAAAGAGATCAATGTTCTTTTTCACATTTCGGATATAGGTATAATAAAGATCCTCATCAAGGTTTTTTATATAAGGATTATTGACTAGTTTTTTATTTAGCACATCAGCATAAGCTTGCACTTGTGGCTGTATTTGCAGCATAAAAAAACTATACGCTTCTTCATACGTTTTGTTTTCTGTATCCCTAGTCATGCGTATTTGTCGCCAGCAGGCGTCTTCACTTATTACGGCCTCGAGTTCACTTACATCTTGAAGCCATTTTTCCAAATCTTGTACAGAAACTATTTCTCGTTCAGTAAGATTTTTAAAATAAGGCTCTAAGGATAGCCAGTCTTTTACTTCAAACGCTGCAGGTAAAAAACTACGCTCAATTTTTTTTATATCGGCTGTATGCGTCATCTCTATTTTTTTTGTAGGGTCAAAATACAAAAGCTACCCTATGTAAAACAGGATAGCTTCTTATTAGTTTAATCGGATTATTTCTTTTTTGCAGGTGCTTTCTTCTTTGGTTTTTCTTCTACTTCTGTAGCAGCCGCTTTTTTTGCAGGTGCTTTCTTAGCAGCCGGCGCCTTTTTTTCTTCCGTTTCTTCTTTAGACTCTTTTACTGGCGTTTTCTTCTTTGGCTTCTCTTCTACTTCTGTAGTAGCCGCTTTTTTTGCAGGTGCTTTTTTCTTTTCTTCTTTTACTTCTGGCACCTCAACTTCTTCTACTGGCTCTTCTTCTTGTTCCGGCTCCGACAGTTTGATCCCTACGTTTACTTTTTTGAGAATATCAAACCATTTCACCATTTTTTTCAGGTCACTGGTGTATACTCTTTCAAAGTCAATATCGGGATATGTTGCTTCAAAATACTTCTTAAGCGCTGCAGCATCTTTTCCATCAGGTAATGAGCCTGCGGCTTTTTCCATTGCATGAAAGACATCAACAAGGTTTACATTATCACGAATAGTAAAAATCTCAATACTTTCTAAATGAGAGAAATTGTGCACACGGGAAGAAGCAAACCGGGTATTACCATCTTCCAAAGAACGTACAATGGCTCCGTCCCCTTTACTGCTAAGTAATTCATATAGCCCCGGCAACCCTGTTACCGCTACAATTTTACTGTACTCCATATTTTATTCAAACGTTTAAGTAG
>CAZPPM010000103.1:0-11903 GCA_964588445.1 uncultured Citrobacter sp. | reverse complement strand
CATGCAATTTTATTGGCATTGCTGCTGCCATTTCTTCAGCAGGCAATTGCACAAAACCGAACTATTACAGGAAAAGTAGTTGATACCGAAGGCAACCCCATCGCCGGTGCGGTGGTGGCCGTCAAGGATCGACCCCAGGCAACTACAACCAATGATGCCGGAGATTTTTCTCTGGCTAATGTGGGACCTGCCGATGTGCTGCTTATTACCCATGTGGGTTTTTCTTCTGTACAACAAAAAGTAGGAGAAACATCCACCTTCAGCATTAAAATGCAATCCATCACTGCCGATATGGAAGAGGTAGTGGTGATTGGCTATGGTAGTGCTCGTAAAAAAGATTTAACGGGTGCCGTTACAACTGTAACAGCCAAGGACTTTCAAAAAGGCCAGATATCCACACCCGAACAAATGATTGCGGGTAAAGTGGCTGGTGTTTCCATTATATCGAATGGTGGAAGACCTGGAGCGGGTAGTACTATTCGTATAAGAGGAGGCTCCTCCTTGCGGGCAAGCAATGATCCGTTGATAGTAGTAGATGGTGTGCCACTACAAACAGGTGGTATCTCCGGGTCATCCAATCCCTTAGGATTTATAAACCCCAACGATATTGAATCGTTTACGGTATTAAAAGATGCTTCTGCAGCGGCTATTTACGGTACACGTGCCGCCAATGGAGTTATCTTAATTACTACTAAAAAAGGTACAGGTGATAAGCTGCGTATCAATGCTACCACCAATTTATCTGTTTCCTCCAACACGAATAAAGTAGATGTGCTTTCGGCAGATGAGTTTCGTGAGATTGTAAATGCTAAAGGTACGCCAGCACAGATAGCAACGCTGGGCGAAGCTAATACTGACTGGCAGGACGAGATTTATCAAACAGCGATTGCAACCGACAATAATATTAGTCTTAGTGGTGGTATCAAAGGATTGCCTTATCGTTTATCGATAGGTTATGCCAATCAAAGTGGTATCCTGCGTACGGACAATATGCAGCGCTTGTCTACTTCTTTATTAGTAAGTCCTACTTTCTTTAATAATCATTTGAAAGTGGATTTGAATCTTAAAGGAAGTATGCAGCGTAACAATTTTGCTAATCAGGGCGCAATAGGTGGCGCTGTAAGCTTTGATCCTACACAGCCGGTATATTCGGATAAAGTAGGCAATCGCTTTGGTGGTTTTTATGAATGGCTGGATCCTACTACGAATACAGGATTAGTTAATCTTGTGGGAAGAAACCCTGTTGGTTTATTATTGCAACGCAGAGATAGAAGTAATCCTTCCCGCCTGATTGGTAATGTTCAAGTAGATTATCGCTTTCATTTTCTTCCTGAATTGCGTGCCAACATGAACATTGGTTATGATTTGGCAGATGGACAAGGAACTGTTTTTATACCGGATAGTGCCGCTTCTGATTATGTAGCAGGAGGTGCCGGTGGTCAAAATAATAAATACAGAACAACACGTACGAATACTGTATTTGATTTTTATCTGAACTATACAAAAGATTTAACCGGTATCAAAAGCCGTATAGATGCTACGGCGGGCTACTCGTATAATAATTTCCTAAGTAAGCAATATTACTTTGCGAGCTACAATGCGAGAGGGGAGAAATTTCCTAACACCGATCCTGCTTTTCCTTTTAATGAACCGGAGAATGCATTGTTGTCTTATTTCGGTAGGTTGAATTACACATTGATGAACAAGTACCTCCTTACTGCAACAATACGTCGCGATGGAAGTTCTCGTTTTGGCCCCGATAATAAATGGGGTTGGTTCCCGTCTTTAGCCTTAGCCTGGAAACTGAAGGATGAAGCATTTTTAAGCAATACCAATGTGGTGTCTGATTTGAAACTAAGAGTAGGATATGGTATTACCGGGCAGCAGGATGGTATTAATAATTATGATTTTCTTTCTTTCTATGGATTAAGTTCTCCTAATGCGACTTATCAGTTTGGTGATACGTATTATCAAATGTATCGTCCCGGTGCTTTTAATCCGAATATTAAATGGGAAGAAACGAGCACGGCAAATATTGCGGTTGACTTTGGGTTTCTTAATAATCGCATTACCGGTAGTGTTGATTTTTATTTGAAGAAAACAAGTGATCTTTTGAACCTGATTCCACAACCTGCAGGTACTAATTTTGATGCTTTCTTTATTGCGAATGTGGGAAACATGGAAAATAAAGGAGTGGAGTTTAGTATCAATGCCGATGTGATTAGAAAAAATGATTTCACATGGGATGCCGGTTTTAATGTAACCTATAATAAGAATCGGATTACCAATCTTACAGTAATTCCTAATGATCCTACTTATCGGGGTATTTTGGCAGGTGGAATATCCGGAGGTGTAGGAGGTGGTTTCGCACAGATACAGCAGGTAGGGTATAGCCGTAATACATTTAATTTATACCAGCAGGTATATGATCAAAATGGCAAACCATTGGAAAATGTATTTGTCGATGTGAACAACGATGGTATTATCAATCAGGATGATTTAGTAAAAAGTAAAAGTGCTGTGCCAGATGTATGGATGGGCTTTAGTAGCAATTTTACCTATAAGAAATGGAATGCAGGAATGGTATTACGCAGCAGCTTTAATAATTATGTGTATAACAACATACACAGTAATACGGGTAACCTTACACAAATATTAGGCAACTATGTACTTTATAATGGCTCGTCCAATTATTTAGATACACGTTTCTATGGTAATAGCAACAACCTGCTGAGCGATCATTTTATATCCAATGCCTCTTTCTTGCGCATGGATAATTTTACACTGGGCTATGATGCAGGATTAGTGTTTAACAAAAATGTACGACTCCGTGTTAATGCTGGTGTACAGAACGTATTTGTTATAACAAAATACAAAGGATTGGATCCTGAAATCAGTTCGGGTATTGACAACAGTTTATATCCAAGGCCTCGCATATTTACACTTGGCGCTGTACTTGATTTTTAAAACATCCTGAATAGTTTAAAAAAATGATTATGAATAATAAATTAATGAGCCTTTTACTCAGCGTTATCGTACTTGCTCTGGTGGCTTGTACCAAAAAGCTGGATTTGGTTCCTACCAATGATATTACTGCCGATGCGGTGTATGATTCACCATTAGGCTATAAACAAGCTTTGGCAAAAGTGTATGGTTCTTTTGCTCTTACAGGTAATTCGGGAGGATCGGGCAATGCCGATATCTCTTCACAGATTATTGCTGATGAAGGCAACTCTGATTTTTTACGCTTATTCTGGAACCTGCAGGAATTAACAACGGATGAAGCTGCCTGGACCTGGCAAAATGATGCAGGTGTACGCGGTTTAAAAGAAATGGCATGGTCTGCTAACAATCCGATTGTAGCGGGATTATATTATCGTGCTTTTTATCAGATTACATTGGCTAATGATTTTATTCGTCAGTGTGCGGATGATAAAGTAAGCAGTCGGGGTATTACAGGAACAGATGCAGAAGCGATAAAAAAATATAAAGCAGAAGCAAGATTCCTTCGGGCTTTTCAATACTGGGTATTGATGGATGTATATGCTAATCCTCCTTTTGTGGATGAGAATAGTCCTGTAGCTACTGGCTTGCCTCCACAAATAACACGTGCTGCCTTATTTGATTATGTAGAGGCTGAGTTGTTGGCGATAGAATCAGAATTGGCAACTGCCCGTAGTAATGAGTATGCTCGTGCCGATCAGGCAGCGGCTTGGTCTTTACTAGCGCGTTTGTACCTGAATGCAGAAGTGTACACCAATACGCCGCATTATACAGAAGCTATCACCTATTGCAATAAAGTAATTGGTGCAGGTTATTCGTTACATCCTAATTATCGGTATTTAACCATTGCGGATAACCATCTCAATACAGATGAGAATATTTTTATGATTGCCTACGATGCTCGTTATACACAAAACTGGGGTGGCACTACGTATCTGGCACATGGTCCAGCCGCAGTGCCGGGAAGTATTTCGGGTACGAGTGGTAACTGGGGTGGCTTACGTCACACACATCAGTTTGTTGGCCTCTTCCCCGATCCTTCAGGTAATACAGATAAGCGTCCTCAGTTTTATACAACAGGGCAAAACCTGATCATGGAACAGTTATATGCAGGTGCAGATGGCTATTCTTCTCATAAATACCGCAACTATACACGCACAGGCGCATTGGCACCTAATGCGGATCCTAACGGTAACTGGACTGATATTGACTTCCCTCTTTTCCGGTTTGCTGAAATTTATTTAATCTATGCAGAGGCGGTATTAAGAGGTGGTACAGGAGGAAACAGTGGTAATGCCCTTACGTATATCAACGCTATTCGTACAAGAGCGTATGATGGCAGTACAGCCGGCAATATAACAGCAGGCCAGCTCAATCTGGATTTTATATTGGATGAGCGAGGTAGAGAATTATATTATGAAGCACATAGAAGAACAGACCTGATACGTCATAATAAATTTGTTACGGCTAATTATTTATGGGCCTGGAAAGGAGGTATTGCAGAAGGACGAGCTGTAGATGCACGGTACAAGATTTTCCCTTTACCTACAACCGATCTTTCCAGTAATCCTAATCTAGAACAAAACACAGGTTATTAATCATATCAAATTATCTTGTTATGAAAAAAAACAAAATAAGTGCATTCGCCGTATTAGTAGTGCTGACTTTGCTAATGGCGTGTAAGAAAAATATGGAGCAAACAGTGATGACGCAAACAGTAGCGCCAACAGTGAGCTTGTCTGCTCCAACAATCGTATTAAGTGCTGCTACGGCAGGAGATGTAGTAGAAACAATTAGCTGGACAGCCGCAGAGTATGGTTTTAGCGCAGCCGTCAATTATCAGGTAGAGATAGCAGCAGGTGGTAGCAATTTTGCCGGCTCGCAAAAAATAAATATGGGAATCAATCGATCGACTACCTATACAGGCGCCGTATTGAATGATTTGGCGATTGGGATGGGAATAGATCCTGGTACATCGGGTACATTAGATGTACGGGTACGTTCTGCATTAAGTGATTCTGTTTATCATTACTCTTCTGTAGCACAAATAAATATTACAACATATATAGTAGAGTTTCCAGCTTTATTAGTAAGAGGAGGAAATGCATGGGTAACTCCCGCAACACGTACACCGGGATATGTACTTACTTCACCCGACTTCAATACAAAATATGAAGGATACATATACCTGCCTAATGCTGATGGATGGGGAGGAGATGCTTTGAAATTATTAAGTACAAGCAGTGGGGTAGAATATGGATGGGGTACCAGTAGCACAACGATAGCTGCAGGTAGTAGCGGTAATCTATGGTTTACTCCAGCTCCTAACTATATGAAAGTAAATGCCGACATTAATGCGTTAACAGTCAATTTTACACCCGTACAATTTTTTGTAACTGGTAATTTTAATAGTTGGAGTACATCAGCTAATCCTTTAGTATATGATCCGGTAACACATAAGTTGATTGCGACAGGTATAAACTTTACAGCAGGCGGTACCTTTGCCTTTACAGCCAATGGCGGTTGGGATTTAAGTTATAAAGTTGATGGCTCGGGTAAGCTGGTGTACGCAGGCCCTCCTGATTGGGCTGGGGGCAATATTCCGGCACCGGGGACAGGCAGTTATACTGTAATTTTAGATTTAAGTGGGGGTAATGGTTATTACACTTACAGCATACAATAATGAAATTGTTATATAAATATTTCTGTTTAGTAGCACTTATTTGTGTAGCGAGCTGTTCTGAAAAGGAACGACCTGGCCCCGATCCAGATCCGGATCCTCCTCCAGTAACTGGTTTTGCCAAGGGAGCAGATATAGGTTGGCTTACGGAGATGGAAGCAGCCGGTAGGAAATTTTATTCTGTAGCAGGGGTGGAGACGGAAGGTATCGCTTTGTTGAAATCATTAGGCATGAATACCATTCGCCTGCGTGTATGGGTAAACCCAAGTCCTTCCTGGAACAATGCGGCAGATGTAGTAGCCAAAGCCGTACGGGCTAAAAATCTGGGTATGCGGGTGATGATTAATTTTCATTACAGCGATTCCTGGGCCGATCCAGGTCAGCAGACTAAACCAGCAGCATGGGCTTCACTATCATTTGCTAATCTTAAAACGGCGTTGGCTACACATACAAAAGAGGTGTTGAATCAGTTAAAGACTGCAGGGGTAACGCCGGAATGGGTACAGGTGGGAAATGAAACCAATGATGGTATGCTGTGGCCCGATGGCAAAGCTTCAACCAATATGGCAAATTATGCCCAACTGGTGAATGCAGGATATGATGCCGCAAAAGAAGTATTTCCAACTACAAAGGTAATTGTGCATGTTTCCAATGGTTGGGATAATGGATTGTTTCGCTGGAACATAGGAGGACTAATTACCAATGGAGCAAAAATGGATGTTATTGGCATGTCGTTGTATCCTACATATGTAGCAGCAGGATGGGCGGCAGCTAATCAGCAGTGTCTTACAAACATGAATGATATGATAACGAGGTATAGTAAAGAAGTGATGATAGTGGAAGTAGGAATGCCTTGGGACGATGCGGCTAATTGTAAATTGTTCATTAGCGATTTAATCACAAAAGTAAAATCAATTCCTAATCAGAAAGGGTTAGGTGTTTTATATTGGGAACCTCAGAGTTATAATAATTGGAAAGGATATACTCTGGGTGCATTTGACAATAGTGGCAAGCCTACTGTAGCTATGGAGGCTTTTGCTAATTAATCCATTTGTATAATAAACTAGCGCATGAATGTATTTTTTAACAGGCGATGGCTCGCTGTAGTATTATTTTTTGTTTCGATAACAGTAGTTGCACAAAAATCCAAAAATCTTGTATATGTAGATAAACAGGGCGTGATGCGGTATACAACTACCAAGAAAGAAGCTTCTTTTTTTGGTGTAAACTATACAACACCTTTCGCTCATGCTTATCGGGCACACAAAGCATTGGGATTGGATTTAGAAAAAGCGATTCAAAACGACGTGTACCATTTAGCCCGATTAGGTTTTCAGGCATTTCGTATTCATATATGGGATACAGAGATATCCGATACAGAAGGGAATTTATTGAATAATGAACATTTGCGACTATTTGATTTTTTATTGGCAGAATTAAAGAAAAGAAATATTAAAACGGTAATCACACCTATTGCATTTTGGGGAAATGGTTATCCGGAAAGAGATGAGCCTACACCAGGATTCTCTCGCTATTTCGGCAGAGGAAAATTAACAACAAATGATACGGCGATACGAGCTCAGGAAAATTTTATGCGCCAGTTTTTTAAGCATGTAAATCCTTATACGCAGCAAACTTATGAGCAGGATAAAGATATTATCGCTGTAGAATTGAATAATGAGCCCAGTCATAGTGATCCTAAAAAGGGAGTAACAGATTATATCAATCGATTGGCAGCTGCTGTGCGCAGCACGGGCTGGAGTAAACCTGTTTTTTACAATATAGCACAAGGCCCTTATTTCAGTGATGCCGTGGCCGCTGCAAAAATTGACGGTGTAAGTTTTCAGTGGTATCCGTCAGGGTTGGTAGGCAATCAAACATTGCAGGGAAATACGTTGATGCATGTGGATCGCTATCGTATTCCATTTAGAGATACCGTACCGGCGTTTCGTAACAAAGCATTAATGGTGTATGAATTTGATGCAGCTGATATAATGAGTAGTTATATGTACCCGGCTATGGCGAAAGCGTTTCGGGGTGCCGGCTTTCAATGGGCTACACAGTTTGCGTATGATCCATTGGCTATTGCACATGTAAACACGGAATATCAAACGCATTATTTGAATTTGGCATACACCCCTGCAAAAGCTATTAGTATGATGATAGCTGCTGAAATATTTACAAGAGTGCCCCGGATGAAATCCTATGGCGGTTATCCGGCAGATAGCAGCTTTGATGCGTTTAGACTGAGTTATGCTAATGACTTGAGTGAAATGAATACAGAAGATAAATTTTACTATTCTAACACAACAACAACCCGGCCTCTTGCAATTAATAAACTACAACATATTGCGGGTACCGGTAGTAGCCCGGTAGTGCAATACAAAGGTACAGGTGCATACTTCCTGGATAAAATAGCTAATGGGGTATGGCGGTTAGAAGTTATGCCGGATGCTGTTCCTATTCGTGATCCTTATGAGAGAGCTTCTCCTAAAAAAACAGTGACAGCTATCGAATGGAATACGCAGGAAATAAATATTCAGTTGCCTGATTTAGGTGAAGGATTTGTTGTTAAAGGATTGGGCAATACAAGTTCTCTTGCTGGCGTAAATGGAAATAAATTAATGGCACGTCCGGGTATTTATTTACTTACGGCCAAAGAAGCAACCGTTGATCTTGCTGCAAATACAACGATAGGTACTATTGGACTACATGAGTTTGTAGCACCTGCTGCTACCAATGCAGAAATAACAATGCGGCATACGCCGCTGACGGCCATTAGTAGCGGTCAATCTTTTGACATCAAAGCAATAGTGGGGGGAGTAGATACGGGACGTGTTACCGTTCAATTAAACCGTGGCGGCGGCCGGGGAGGTTTTGGAAGCAGTATGTTGCCTATGCAACGAGTAGGTAACGAGTATCAGGTAACAGTACCTGCTCAATGGGTAACTGACGGCCAATTACAGTATCGCATTTTTGTGCAAAAAGGAGAGGACTATAAAGCTTTTCCAGGCGGCATAAATGGAAATCCTTTTGCTTGGGATAGCTATGGAGCAGAGTATTACAAGATAGATGTAGCCGCAGCAAAAGCTGCAATAGAATTGTATAATCCTTCTCTACATTCGCCGGCAAGTGTTAGCCCCAATTTTAGAAGAGGCTTTCAGAATAGTTTTGTTTCTGCCGATGTAGCCGGCAAGCGCTGGCATCAGTTCACGCTTACTGAGATGGTGGATGATGATGCTATCGGATTACAACAATATATCGGCAATCAATTGGAAGGAAGACGATCAGAACTATCTGGATTTGATGAGTTGATTGTGAAAGTGCGCACATTGAATCAATCAGACCTTGATCTTAATGTAGGACTGGTGAATGCATATGGCACAGCTTTCTCCAAAACAATTACTGCGGGTAGTGAGTGGAAAGAATATAAAATTCCAATTAATCAGTTAGTAAAAGATTCTTCTCTTTTATTACCTCGTCCTTACCCGGGCTTTCAACCCTTATTTTTTAGTTCCACAGAAACCAACGCTGTATTGCAGTTGGCAACTGTTGAAAAATTACAAATCAGAACCCTGCCTGCTTCGCCGGGTGCTGCTAAAAAGGATATCAGTTTTCAAATTGAATGGGTGCGTTTATCTCATTCCAAAAAATAAGTATAATGACTATGCGTATTTTACCTTATCTATTCCTGGCTGTATTTTGTATTATTAATTCCTCGTTGGATGCGCAACGTAAGCGAATCTCATTAGATCGTGATTGGAAATTTGCTTTTGGTCATGCTGCCAATCCCGAGAAAGATTTTAATTATAGTATACAAAATATTTTTGCAAAATCCGGTGGGGCTGCCAGAACAGCTATTGATAGCCGGTATAATGATAGTAGTTGGAGAACACTTACTGTACCGCATGATTGGGCAGTAGAGTTGCCATTTGTAAATGTGAAACATCCTGATGTAACCAGTCATGGTTACAAACCGGTAGGAGGACTATTTCCTGAAACAAGTATCGGGTGGTATCGCAAGCGTTTTTCGGTGGCAGCAGCCGACTCCGGTAAGCGGTTTCAATTACAATTTGATGGCGTGTTTCGTGATGCCAACTTTTGGATAAACGGTTTTTTTCTTGGCAATAATAAAAGCGGTTATGTAGGTGTAAATTATGATGTTACCGACTTTGTCAATTTTGATAAAGAAAATGTCATAACCGTTCGTGTAGATGCTACGCAGTATGAAGGCTGGTTTTATGAAGGCGCAGGTATCTATCGGCATGTATGGTTAAATATTTTCCCGGAATCACATATTACAACCGATGGTGTTTTTGCACATGCAAATATTGTTAACGGTAAAGCCAACTTAACGGTAGAAACATCCATAGCCAATACAGAAAATAAAAATGCTTCGTTGGCAGTAGGTGTTTATGTACACAATCGCGACGGAAAAAGAATTGCTGCAGCAAAGGAGCAATCTATCATGCTTCCTTCTTCCGGTGAGAGAACGATTTTACAAACTATTTCCTTGAATAACCCTATACTTTGGTCACTAGAAAATCCGTACCTGCATCGGATAATTGTTGAGTTGAAAAAAGATGGTAAGGTGATAGATCACCAAGTACTTCGTTTTGGTTTTAGAACAATTGAAGTGCGAACAAATGGTGTTTTCCTGAATGGGAAACATGTAAAAATTAAAGGTACCAATAATCACCAGGATCATGCAGGAATAGGATCGGCATTGCCAGACTATATGCAGTATTATCGAATAAGCCTCTTAAAGGATATGGGTAGTAATGCTTATAGAGCGAGTCACAATGCGCCTACACCTGAATTATTAGATGCTTGTGACAGTTTGGGTATGCTCGTATTAGATGAGCAGCGCTTGTTGAATAGTAGCGCAGAGTACATGGATCAGTTTGAGCGCCTGGTAAAAAGAGACCGCAATCGTACCAGTGTATTTATGTGGGTAATAGGTAATGAAGAAGGCTGGATACACACTACGTCGCAAGGCAAGCGTATAGCTCTTACTTATTTACAAAAACTGAAACAATTAGATCCTACACGTACTGTAACGTATGCTGCAGATTTGCCCAATGTGTATCATGGAGTGAATGAAGTAATGCCTGTGCGGAGCTTCAATTATCGACAATTTGCTGTAGCTGATTATCACCGCGATCATCCTCATCAACCTTTATTAGGTACAGAGATGGGAAGTACGGTAACAACGAGAGGCGTATGGCAGAAGGATTCTATCAGAGGGTATTTGCCGGATCAGGATATTACAGCACCTTGGTGGGCCAGTACAGCAGAAACCTGGTGGAAGTTGGCAGCACCCAATGATTTTTGGTTAGGAGGTTTTGTATGGACAGGTTTTGATTATAGGGGAGAGCCTACTCCGTATGAATGGCCGAATGTGAATTCGCATTTTGGTATTATGGATGTGTGCGGATTTCCTAAAAATATTTATTACTACTATCAAAGCTGGTGGACAGATAAGGACGTATTGCATATCTCTCCGCATTGGAACTGGCAACAGCAACGGGGTAAGCCCATAGATGTATGGGTAAATAGCAATGCAGATAGTGTGGAATTATTTTTAAATGGCAAATCACAAGGCATGCAAACCATGCCTCGCTATGGACATTTGAAATGGACGGTGAACTATGCGGCTGGTAAACTGGAGGCTATAGGATGGAAAAAAGGAAAACAATTAAAGGCAAAAGTAGAAACCACCACGCAGCCGGTAGAAGTTGTACTAACGCCTTATAAAACTACTGTACTGGCCGATGGGAAAGACGTATCGGTTATCAATATAAGTGTAGTAGATAAGGAAGGAAGAGAAGTGCCTGATGCCAATAATCGCATCCAGTTTTTTATACAAGGTGATGCAAAAATTATTGGTGTAGGTAATGGCGATCCCAGCAGTCATGAAGCGGATAAATGCGTAGACGGTGCTTGGGAGCGCAGTCTGTTTAATGGCAAAGCACAATTGATTGTACAAGCTGGTGAAACACCTGGCATCATCAAGTTGGAAGCAAGGGCTGCCGGTATGCAGTCAGGTACTACTGATATTGTTACCGTATCTACACAAAGTGCCGGTACATTTACTATCGATCCTTTATATGTATTAAAAGGAGAAGCAGCAAAGCCAAGACCGGTAGATAAAATGTTAGGGGCTGATATTTCTTTTCTTCCACAGTTAGAAGCAAGAGGGATTAAGTTTTCTGATAAG
>CAZPPM010000102.1:0-11991 GCA_964588445.1 uncultured Citrobacter sp. | reverse complement strand
TTATTTAGCTTTGTCTAAAAATTATTTTAGCTATGCTAAATTATTCTGTCAGCGAGGAGAACTATATCAAAGCCATTTATCGCCTTGACAGGGGGCGTACGGTTACCACCAATGAATTAGCCGCAGAGTTGAGTACGCGACCAGCTTCTGTAACGGATATGATGAAAAAATTAAAAGCCAAAAAGCTAATTCACTATGAAGCCTATCATGGTTTTCAATTGACAAATGAA
Organism: uncultured Citrobacter sp.; assembly: GCA_964588445.1. Lineage (GTDB taxonomy): Bacteria > Bacteroidota > Bacteroidia > Chitinophagales > Chitinophagaceae > CAZPPM01. The sequence goes on along the minus strand of CAZPPM010000102.1, from coordinate 11,761 downwards.
GGCAAGAAGGTGGCACTGCTTATCATTCGACGTCACCGTCTCTGGGAATATTTTCTTGCAGAAAAGCTAAAATTTAACTGGGACGAAGTACATGCCGTTGCAGAAGAGCTGGAACATGTGGGAGACAAAAAACTCATAGATAAGTTGGATGAATTTCTAGGATTTCCTCGTTACGATCCGCATGGCGATCCTATTCCCGATGCGAATGGCAAGATAGAAAGTTTTAAACCGATTTGTCTTACTGACCTGCCAGTGAGTAAAACCGCTACAGTTGTACACGTAAGTGATCAATCGTCAGAAATGCTCGATCTCTTAAGCCATAAGAAAATTGGTATAGGCAGCCAGTTAGAAGTAAAGAAAAAGTTCAGTTTTGATAATTCGATAGAAATAAAAATAGGCCAGCAACAACAGACCATCAGTGAGCAGCTGGCAAAAAACATATTCGTAAAAATTTAAGCAATGGAATCCGTAGAGCGTTTTTTTATAGAGATTGGGCCTGTATATGCTGCATTAATTGCCACCACCTTTACCTGGTTGCTTACCGCTGCCGGTGCGTCACTGGTTTTCTTTTTCAAAACACTTAGCCGGGGAGTACTGGATCCTATGCTTGGGTTTACAGGCGGCGTAATGGTGGCTGCGAGTTTTTGGTCTTTGCTTAATCCAGCCATACAAATGTCGGAAAAAATGTATCCCGGCTATAGCTGGCTACCCGCAGCCGTAGGCTTTTTATTAGGGGCACTTTTTATTTACTTTCTGGACAAAGTAACCCCGCATCTACATATCAATTTTGGTGTTAATGAATCAGAAGGAGTAAAAACAAAACTACATAAAACCACCTTGCTCATTCTCGCCATCACACTTCACAATATACCGGAAGGATTAGCGGTGGGTGTTTTATTTGGGGCCGCTGCGCTAGGAATGGAAGACGCTTCCGTTAGTGCGGCCATTGCCTTAGCTATTGGCATTGGCATTCAAAATTTCCCGGAAGGACTAGCGGTAGCTATGCCGCTACGCCGGCATGGTGTTACACGAAGAAAAAGTTTTTGGTATGGACAGCTTTCGGCTATCGTAGAACCTATAGCTGGTGTTATAGGCGCCATTGCTGTAATCTATATGCAGCCTATTCTCCCCTTTGCCTTGGCATTTGCCGCAGGCGCTATGATCTTTGTAGTAGTAGAAGAAGTCATTCCGGAAACGCAAAGAGATAAATACACGGATCGTTCTGTACTAGGATTTATCGGCGGTTTTCTGGTGATGATGATACTGGATGTAGCATTGGGCTAAAGCATGATTACTGTATTTTACGACTTACCCTGATCACGCAAGAGACGCTTAAATCGACTAAATGTTTCGGGTTTTATGTTAAGGTAGCTGGCTAAATACTTTTGAGGCACTCTGTTCATGAGCTCTGCATTTTTTGTTACAAAGTTGACAAAGCGCTCACGGGGTGTCCACTTAATCATCTGCATTTGCCAGCGATCTTTTATCACCATTGTATGAGTCACTACCAGCCTACCGAGGTGCTCCATCTTGCCAGAAGAAGCATAGAGCGCTTCTAAATCCTCATACGATATAGAAACAACCGTACTGGCTTCTATTGCTTGTACATAATATTCGGAAGTTTGGCGACTATGAAAGGACTCCTGGCTATGAATAAGATGTCCTTCTGTAGATATCTGCGTATTAATTTCTTGATTGCTTCTTTTGTAATATTTGCGAATAAGGCCGGTGATGATAAAATAGAAATTTGATTCTACTTCTCCAGCCTTAGTAAGTATTTCTTTTTTCCTAAAGTGTTTTATGCTGCATACAGGCACTATAATGGTGCTGAACTCTTCTTCAGAAATATCTATAAACTTCTGAAGGTAAAACAGGAAAGGCTTAATAGTCTGCATATTCAGAAAGTCACTAAAAAGTTAAGCATTTCTTTGATCCAAATCAAATTTTTTTTCGAACATTTTGCACTTATCCTGTAAATTTCTTCCTCTTTTAGCTACCCGACTAATGCGTATAAATTGTAGCTTTGCCCTCCTGCATACTTACGCAGATGATTGAATATTAACCAAAAACCGATTATTATGGCGCAAAAGATTAAAGTTGCAAACCCTGTTGTAGAGTTGGATGGTGACGAAATGACACGCATTATCTGGAAGTTTATCAAAGACAAGCTGATTCTCCCGTATGTAGACGTGGATATTAAATACTATGACCTTGGGGTTGAATACCGCGATCAAACCAACGACCAGGTAACAGTAGATGCCGCCAATGCGATAAAAGAACATGGCGTAGGCATTAAATGTGCTACGATTACTCCAGACGAAGCAAGGGTTACAGAATTTAACCTGAAACAAATGTGGAAGAGCCCCAATGGCACTATTCGTAACATTTTGGACGGTACGGTTTTTCGTGAGCCTATTGTTATTAAAAATATTCCCCGCTTAGTAACTAACTGGGATGCCCCTATTATTGTAGGTCGTCATGCCTTTGGCGATCAATACAGAGCTACCGATACAGTAATAAAAGGCAAAGGCAAACTCACAATGACTTTTACACCGGAAGGTGGTGGAGAACCCCAAACTTTTGAAGTGTACAACTACAAAGGAGACGGCGTAGCATTGACGATGTATAACACGGACGAAAGCATTTATGGATTTGCCCGTAGTTGTTTCAATATGGCATTGAGCAAAAAATGGCCATTATATCTATCTACAAAGAATACGATCTTAAAAAAATATGACGGTCGCTTCAAAGACATTTTTGAAGAAGTATATCAAAATGAATTCAAAGCACAGTTTGATGCGGCAGGTATTGTGTACGAGCATCGTCTTATTGATGACATGGTAGCAAGTGCATTGAAATGGAATGGCAATTTTGTATGGGCTTGTAAAAATTATGACGGCGACGTACAAAGTGACACGGTAGCACAAGGCTTTGGCTCATTAGGATTAATGACATCTGTATTAGTAACGCCAGACGGTAAAACGATGGAAGCAGAAGCAGCGCACGGTACTGTAACCCGCCACTATCGCGAGCATCAAAAAGGCAAACCTACTTCTACCAATCCTATCGCTTCTATTTTTGCGTGGACAAGAGGACTGGCTTTCCGGGGCAAACTGGATGGTAACCAGCCATTGATAGATTTTGCCAATGCTCTCGAAGCCGTATGTATTGAAACGGTAGAAGACGGTAAAATGACAAAAGACCTGGCAGTGTGTATCCACGGCAATAAAGTAAACCACGGTGAGCATTATTTATACACCGAAGAATTTTTAGACGCCATAGATAACAACCTAAAGAAAAAAATGGCACTATAAGTAGCCTTGTTAAAAATTATACCAACAGCCTCCTGCATGTTCAACGCAGGAGGCTGTTTTCGTATGTACTCTATTTTTAGTAGTTCTTCGCTACAATTGCTTATTTATCTTTAGTGCAAAATCAGCTACTATTATGGATTTGCTCGCTATCGCACTCGCTCCCGGTATCGCTATTTGTCTTTTTATTTTTCATAAAGACGCATTTAATAGAGAGCCTAAAGTCACATTGCTCATTGCATTCGTTCTAGGCATGATAACCATATTGCCGGCCATAGTGATAGAAAGAGCACTGGAACCTACGGTAGATAGCAGCTTTGCAGGCATAGCTACAAAAGCATTTCTCATCGTAGCATTAACAGAAGAAGCCGTAAAATTTATTGTATTACGGTATTACGCATTTAATCTTAAAAACTTTGATGAGCCATTGGATGGTATTGTATACAGTGTTATCATTAGCATGGGCTTTGCTACGCTTGAAAATGTTTTATACGTACAGAGTTATGGCATGCAGGTAGGCGTTTATCGTATGTTCCTTGCAGTACCCGCACACGCAACGTTTGGCGTTTTAATGGGCTATTTTGCCGGGAAAGCAAAATTCGATCCTGCCAACAGATCCCGCTTATTATTGCAGGGATTATTATGGGCTACATTTTTCCATGGTGCTTATGATTTCTTCCTCTTTTTACAAGGAGCACCGGGTGTGAGCGACGATACGGTAAAAATACTCCTGTTCTTTGGCGCTGTGGCTTCTCTTATTGTTTCTTTACGTTTAAGTTTTATTCATATCAAAAAACATCGACTACTTTCGCAGCAGCAGCACCAAAATTTGCAGCAGGAAAAACAAAATGGACTTACGTAAGGCAACACTAGCAGAGATACCCATCATTCAATCATTAGTTCACAAAATATGGCCTATCGCTTACAGTGAAATTTTAACAGCAGCCCAACTGGAGTATATGCTGGATAAGTTTTACGCAACTGAATCACTTAGCAAGCAATTCGCAAGTGGACATACATTTTTACTACTCTCAGATGAAGAGCAGGATATTGGCTTTGCCGCTTACAATGCCATCAACCCTACAACCTATAAGTTACAAAAGCTATACGTACTGACACAGCAACAAGGCAAGGGTAGCGGGCGCTTTATTATCGATCATATCATCTCATCCATTCAATCGATAGGCGCCACTCATTTACAGTTAAATGTAAATAGACACAATAAAGCCCGCAGCTTTTACGAAAAGTTAGGCTTTAAAGTTATTAAAGAAGAAGACATTGCCATAGGCAGTGGCTATTTTATGAATGATTACGTAATGGAAAAAAAATTGGATAAAGAAAACGCTGATGGATTTATGATTTTTTGATTTGGAAATAAGAAGTCACTAAGTAGTTTAAGTCTATTTGAAAAGGTAAAAATATTTTAGTATAAAGCGTTTTTTTTCAGCATCAAACTTTCACGCAAAACACATTACTTATTTACTAAATACAAAATTAATCACCGCTACTTACGTTCCACGTTGCACATTTATCTTTATATTCCATCAGCTTTAGGAATAGGCTATTTACTACTCAATTCACTTCTACTCGCCAATCACTATAACTTTTTGTCCTTATTAAAAAAATACACAAACGCAGTAAACACATTTTTTAAAAAACTGTTATAAACGATAGATTAATCTAATAGTATGAATAATGCAAAAGTTTGGTTTGTCACTGGAGCTTCTAAAGGATTGGGGCTTGAACTTGTAACCCGTCTTTTAGAAAAAGGACATAGTGTAATAGCTACATCAAGAAACGCCGAAAAGCTACTACCCTTACAGGAAAAGTATAAAAATCTGCTCCCGCTATCGATGGAAGTAATTTCACCTGATGATGTTTCAAAAACTATCAAAAAAGGATTAGCCCATTTTGGCAAAATAGATGTAGTTGTCAACAATGCCGGTTATGGATTATTAGGCACATTAGAAGAATTTTCTGAACAAGAGATCAAAAATGTTTTTGCTGTCAACGTCTTTGGCGTTATACATGTTTGCCAGGCAATTTTACCCGTCTTCCGACAACAACAATCAGGACATATCATCAACATCTCCTCAGTATCAGCTTCGGTAGCAGCGCCTACTACAGGTATTTATAGTGCAACAAAAGCAGCAGTGCTTCAACTGTCAGAGTCATTGTCAAAAGAAGTAGAAGAGTTTGGCATAAAAGTGACAGTAGTATGTCCGGGTGGATTTCGCACGGATTTTTTAGATACTTCGTCGATGGTAACACCTTCGCAGGTTATCAAAGAATATACACTTGTTAGAAATGTACTTGGACGATATGCCGAGCTAAATAAAAATCAAGGTGGTGACCCATCGAAAGCAGCAGATGTATTTATACAACTTACTGAAATGGCTCAACCACCGGTAAGATTTTATTTAGGGTCTGATGCGTTAAGAATGATGAACAAAAAAATAGCAGAAATAGAATCCGGAATAACTGCATTAGCAACTGTAAGCAAAGAGGCAGATATTATATAACACTAAATTTTAGTAACATGTCAACTGAGTTAAGCAAAGAACCAGTATTTGATGGAATAGGCTACGAACCCTCTGCCTACTCACGCTCAAAATTTGTTACCGATAAAACCGACTACGATTTCACAGTTTATGATAACCCTAACACTGATAAAACCAAGAAAGTATTAGTAGTATGTACAGAAGAGCGATACATGACCATGAAGAATGGAAAAAAATTCTCCCCCGGCAATCATCCTGTCGAAACATTTGTTCCCATATTACATTTAGATGCTGCAGGTTTTGAATCAGATATTTTCACACCCACCGGGAAACCGGTCGCTATGGAAATGTGGGCTGTTCCTAAAGAAGATAAAGCCGTCAATGAAATTTTTGAAAAATATAAAGCACAATTAGAAAAACCAAAGAGCTTGCAAGATTTTGTATCGAATACGATGCAAACGGATACAGACTATGTGGCTGTTTTTATACCCGGAGGGCACGGAGCCATGCTGGGCTTACCTGAAAATGAACACTTAAAAAAAATCATTCATTGGACTGTAAGCGAAAATAAATTTATGCTATCTATTTGCCATGGTCCGGCGGCCTTATTAGCAGCCGCAAAAGATGAGCAACCAGACAAGTTCCCTTATAAGGGTTACCAAATAAATTCTTTTCCCGATATCTTAGACACACAAACACCAGAGATAGGATATGTACCCGGAGAAATGCCTTGGTTTTATGGAGAAAAATTAGAAGCACTGGGTGTAAAAATCCTAAACAATACTATTGATGGTTCTTGCCATACAGATAGAAAATTAGTAACAGGAGATAGTCCATTAGCAGCAAATGCTTTTGGCAAAATGAGTGCAGAAGCGTTATTGGGAAAATAAAACCCTTTAAAATTACTACCCTCTATACAACACCAAGAATAGTATATTAAAATAAGAGCAGCCCCTATAATAAAGGCTGCTCTTATTTATTGTGAAGAACAAACTTATCTTTTTATGTACTACTACAGCTAATCCATTTAGTAAATACCCGAAACTGCTTATTCCTTTTTACAAGGCAAATAGTTTTTGGGATCAAGCGGTGTTTCAAAATCATAAATCCTCAGCTCCATTTTAGCACCGGGTTTCACAATACCTATCACATCACCTGCCTTGAATGTTTGATTTTTAATCGCTTTTACTTTTTCTAAGCCCGTGTACCAAAACCAATAGTCGTCGTGATGAAAAACCAATTCCCACAAGCCCTCATCAGAACGCTGAATGGTAGTGACTTTACCGCTAAAGCTGGCTTTTACTAGAGTATCCGTATCACTCGAAATAATTACGTGCGGTTCATCCACTCCCATATCATAAGCTCCTTTTTCAGGAGCATGATACGTAGCCGCTTCCAATGGACATACAAGAACAAGTGAATCTTTTTTCACAGGCTTACCTCTACGTTGTGCATAGATAGTATGTACCACGGAGAGAGCAGCTATAAGCAGAACTAAAGCTTTACTCATTGGATTTTAATTTCTATCTATCTGCAGTTTTTTTAAAATAGCTGCCGACATTCCCTCTGCAGAAATACCGTACCCTGTTACCAACAAACCTTTTTCTCCACTTTTTCCTTCTACTGCATATACTGCTGCCTGATCAGCGGGATCTGAATCTCCTTCAAAACGGTAAGATTCTGTTATTTCAAAATCATCGATATCAAATTTTGTCCCCTGACATATTAAACAGTTTTCTGACAAATTAAAATCAAGTATATAGCCTCTGGCTTTTAAACCGTTAGTGGCTTGGCTAAGTGTATCGTATGTGTACATAATGCTATTATTTATTCCTTAAAGATACTAGTCTTTTGCAAGGGTTGTGCCATGTTTTATTCCTAACTACTCTATCGCGTCACAACACGTAGTAAGTAAAACAGCTCCATTCGAAAAGCAAGCTGGTTTACTCAAAATGTGACACTTGCGGATACTATACATCTTATTATTACCTTAGCTACGTTTTAATTCGCTGAAAAGTGACTTTTCACCACACCACCTTTAACATGCGCCACGCCAAAACAGTTGACGGCTTTTTGAATATTGTTGCGCCCCTTATCATTGGGAGTCTTCCTTATTGGTTAAACCCCTTGTTTATAAGATCTACTTTTTTTACCAGTTATTGGGCCGACTTCTTTTGGTCTTATGCCTTTCTCAGTGCTTTATTAATTATCTGGGACAGAAAATTGAAAATACATTGGCTACTTATTAGTTTTTTTACATGTCTTCTATTTGAGTTTCTTCAATTTACATTCATAATCGCAGGAACCGGAGACTGGTTAGACATAATAGTTTACGCCACTGGGTTTTTATCCGCTTTATTTATAAATAAACTAGTCGCCAAAAACAAGGCTTATATTTTACAACCTTATACTACACAATGAAACAATCAAAAAAACAAATCTTAAAGAAAAATCTTCTTTCGTTAGCTGTCGTTGCAGCTTTTGCAATCTTAGCAATTGCCTCATCTGGCGTCAATAAGTTACATTGGGGAGCTTTTCATTATAATAGATCAGACGAGTCAGATACAGAAAACAGTACTTTCATTGTAAAAAATGATGGTACGAGAATTTTTGGTGAAAAAATTAAACTGCAAGGGGGATTTTTTTCAAGAAGCAGAATTTCTATTGACGATCAAACATTCCCTATTAATGAAGTAAAAGCCTATAAGGAAAAAAACATCTATTATGGAAGGCTCAAGAAAATATTATATCAAAAGAATTACTCATGGAAAAATAAACGTCTACGTAGATTTTACAGAAAGTACTACAGGCAATTTCGAAAGATCTGGAAATTTGCGCTCCTATACCAGAACTGACCACTATGCCCAAATTGGAGAAGACGGCGAAATGAAAGTTTTTGGAGGACAGGCAGATATAAAAAATTAGTAAAAGATTGCCCATTGGCTTATTCCTTGGCTAACCTGAGTAACGGAAAATTAAGAAGAGCTATTAAAAGAGATGGAGCCTACCTAAACAAAATATTTGAAATTTATAACAATGACTGCAAACCGGTAAAATAAGAAAAGATGACAGGCTACAGTCATTACTCTAAATAATAATAAGCCAAAAGATATTCACTAAAAGTCATAGCTTGAAAATAAAGTTTGGAAGCTTGAATTTTAATTCTACATTTCTAGAACAAAGGCAACAATACGTAGAACGCTAACCTTCTAAAACTTCTCACATGTATTGGCTAACTTTTATCTTCTTATCAGGTATATTGTATTTTCTGTACCTGATCTTATTGGAAAATACAAACCTCCATATCTATAAGCGCTGGTATTTGTTAGCAGCAGTCTTTCTCTCTGTTGTTATTCCTTTTGTAACCCTGCCAGATACTTCTATTAACTACTCCTTACCCATAAACTACAGCATAGTTTATCAACCCGTGGAAGACGCTTTTGTAGCACCCTCAACAGCTATACTACCTGTAAAAAGCAAAAAAATATCCTACGCTGGTATTGCACTATTTGTGTATATACTTATTACAGCGGCTTTATTATTTAGAAGCAGTATTCGAATCAGGAGTCTATTTTCTTTAGCCAGCAAGAATAAGCATTCGCAAAGAGGCGCTGTCACTATTGTGGCACTTCCCTATGCAGCCCCCCCGCATAGTTTTTTTAACATGTTATTTATCGGGAATACTAAAGATGTAGATAGCACCATCCATTCCGCAACTGGCATTCACGAACTGACACATATACGCTTGCGACATAGCTGGGATATCGTGTTTATTGAGTTAATAAAATGTATTGGCTGGTTCAATCCCTTTGTGTATTTATTTAAAAAAGCTATTCAACTTAACCATGAGTTTCAAGCCGATCAGGCTGTGATTAAAAAAGGAATACCTGTACAAGATTATCAGGAACTATTATTTAATGCTTATTCTACATCTTCTTACCCGGCACATGCCTTCAACTTTTTTCAGGCCAAAAAAAGAATTTTAATGCTTCACAAAAAAACATCTACTATGCTACAAAAAACAAAACTGGCAAGCGCACTGCTCCTTGGAATGGCTATCCTTTTTGCAGCTATGCTGCCCAACACTGTAAAAAGCAGTTCCACTAATAATGACACACAACTAATTTCTACAACGTCGCCTATTGCTGATACAGTCCCTTCTCCTACTGAATCAATAAGTGAGAACCTAAGAGCTTATAATCAATTAGAAGATGCTTACTTGGCAAATAGAGAAAGAAACATGATACTTAAACCTACAGAAGATAAAAAAAAACAACTCCTCAATGCTTTTTTAAAACTAACACCCAAAGAACGGATGCATCAACGCATTATATTCATGAAAAGAAGTCTACTTACCAAGATGACAGTATCAGAAAAGCAATTCAATTCCTGGAAAAATGGAAAAGTATACGGCGTATGGATCAATGACAAAAAATCTAGTAATGAAGCTCTTTCTCAATATAAGGCGAGTGATATAAGTCACTACTTTATAAGTAAACTTTATGGCAAAGCAAAAGAAGGAAGATCCTATACACACCAACTTGACATAATGACTATTGACTATTTTGACAAACAGCAAGAAATAGATCGTGCCGCTATCAAAAAAGATCCTTACCACATGTTATATATGGAAAAATGGACGCCTGACCACCACAAAAAAGGATAACACTAAAAAAGCTTGTAAACTTGCAGCGTACTGAACTATTAAAACAATTGAATATTCATGATTCGTTTATCCCCAACAGAAGAGCAATTGATGGAGCTATTATGGACTTCAGGCAAACTCTTTCTAAAAGATTTGATAGCACTGTACCCGGATCCGAAACCGGCTACCACCACGGTAGCCACTTTACTCAAACGTATTCAGGATAAAGGATACATTAGCTATACCGTTTTTGGAAACTCAAGGGAGTATTACCCACTAATCACCAAAGAAGCTTATTTCTCTAATCAGGTGAATGGAATGATTGAACAGTACTTTAATAATTCTGCTTTACAATTTGCTTCTTTTTTTACCAACCATGCCAAACTCTCGAAAAAGGAATTGGAAAAACTTCGGAAAATAATTGATGCGCAATTACACAAATAAGAATGCTATTTATTGCCAATTAACCAGACCCCTTATAAAAAACTGAGCAGCGAACCGAACCCTGAACGGAGCGTCGCAACGAGAGCCTAATCACGGAATCATAATTGACTAAAAAATCATCCGTCAATAAATCCTAAACAATACATCGGCGATCAAAAAAACTTAAACCAGTTGATGTGTTTGTTTTACAATACCCATTACAAATACACTTTGCACATTGCCCAGGTTTTCTACTTCACTTAGCTTGTTGACATGAAAATGATAGAAATCATCCATATCGGCTACGACTACCTTCAACATAAAATCAAACTGCCCAGAGATATTATAACATTCTAATACTTCCGGCAAAGTCTGAATGGCTTTAATAAAACTGGCACCGGCAATTTTATTATGTTGCTTTAAGGATACATAGCAAATCACCATCAACCCTTTGTTTATCTTGGTATGATCGACCAAGGCCGCATATTGCTTAATAACTCCTTGCTCTTCCATGCGCTTAATGCGCTCATGTACTGGCGTAGTACTCAGATGCACGGCCTCAGCAATTTGCTTTACCGTATAGCGTGCATTTTGCTGTAATAGACGTAAGATGGCCATATCTTTATCATCCAATGGGATGTTCTTATGCGAAACATCTCCTTTTTGTGCAGCTTTTGCCATGATTTACAAGAATTTTATTCTACAAAATACCAATAAAATCATTATTTATTCTAAAAATATGTACAACTATTAGAATATTATTCTATTACTGTAGCTTTGCCAAATTCATTTTTTAATCGTAACAATTAAATTACATACACAATGTCAACTGTAACAAAATCAGGAATTGATTTTAGCCTGAAATACAAAGTGGCGGATAT
>CAZPPM010000101.1:0-12033 GCA_964588445.1 uncultured Citrobacter sp. | reverse complement strand
CCAAGTACCGGGTGCCTCTGCTCTATCATAATTCGATTAAAAGGTAATGTTGTAACAAAACCTAACCGAGTAATACCATCGCTATTTAATAGACCTGCAGCAATAGCACCACTACTACTACTTACAGATTCTTGTAATTTATTATCCAGATATGTTTTTATTGTAAACAGTCCTAATACCTGTACATTTAAAATATTTGAATTACTAATAGCGAAACCGGCATAATAACCTGCTGGCACAGTATCAGTACCCGTTTGTACTGTAAGCCGTAAACCACCGGCTATAGCTACTGCACTTGTCATTGTTGCGGCATTATTAGTAAGCGCATCAATGGCAAGTGACTCAGTCGAGATCGAACCTCCGATCACCCCAAAGGGACCTGTCCATCTCTGATTGTTAACAATAGCAATATGCTCAGGCATAGTACCCGTAACAATAGAAGCAGTAAATGATCCGCCATTTACAAATGGCGTAGGCTGATTGCAGTTAAAAAGACTTTCATTAATAATACCTTGTGAGTATGTTTTGGTATTATATAGAAGGAGAATAAGGACAGCTACTAATACACGTATCCTGTGTTTAATAAGGTTCGCATTCATAGAGATATTCAGTTTAATTTTTCGTCATTTGCAACATAACAAGCATGAATATTCCACTTACATGATTACAATGGCGAATACTAAATTGTAGAATAAAAAAAAGAAACGCAAGTTTATTGACTTCGTTTTTTGCATCTAAGAAATAGCAACAATAAAATCATAAGCAATTTCACTTACAAGCTTTTTTGTTTTCTTATCCGAGATCAACGGCGCTATGGTAAACCCTTACCGCCGCTACAATGCAGCAATAGCAATGCTTTCAGTGGAATCACACATTTATCCAACGCTATGCGATAAAGAATAAAAGTATTCTACAGCGCAACAACTTCACTTGCAGTTATAATAGAAAAATAAAGTTTACTGTATATCTTATAGCCGATCTTTTAGTATTCTCAGCTCCTTGGGATAATAATTATTCATCCGATTAGAAAGCGCATTTACCCAACCCAATGGATGGTCATTATATGCAACCAATTGCCAACCTTTATCTGTAGCAGCAATAGTCATTTCTTTTTTTTGCAAAAACCGTATAGCATTTTCTTTATCTACAGGCAAGCGTACAATAGTCTCTTCTATATTACCAGACATAGCTAATGCATGATCCGGTATTAGTTTATCTCTTACAACTGTACCGATTATAGTGCCTGAATAGACAACATGCAATTCATTTAGCAGTAATAAAAAATCGTCTGCTACTATTTCCGGCCACGCATAAATAGTATTCTCTCTGGAATAATATTGGAACCCCTCTCCTTTAAACCATTGATCCGCTAAGGCTCTTTCTTTCAATCGCACCAACTCCGATTTCCTTTTTTCCTTTTTACTCTTCTTACTCAAAAAATCTTCGCTTTCTCCTTTCTTAAAACAGGCTAGAAAAAAACCTTCTCCTTTTACTTTATCCGGCCAGCAACGGTAACCATACCCTTTCTCTTTCGTTTCTACCACACCCCAGCTCTCCTGCAACGATAACGGAATTGTATCAGCTTTAAAACTATTCATCACCCAATTCACTATCGCCTCATCTTCCTCCATAGAATAAGAACAAGTCGCATAAATCAAAATACCTCCGTTCTTCAACGCCGGCCAGACATCTGCCAATATTCGTTGTTGTCGCTGTGCGCAGAGTTGTACATTACTACTACTCCACTCCTCTATCGCTTCCGCTTCCTTTCTGAATAAGCCACTGCCACTACAAGGAGCATCCACCACTAATACATCAAAGTAATTGGATAACTGAGAAAAATCACGGGGATCGTTATTAGTAACCATCACATTACTACTGCCCCATTTTATCAGGTTATCTTTTAGTATAGAGGCACGGCCTCGAATTACTTCATTACTTACTAATAAACTATCTGAAGAAATAAGTGATTGAATATGGGTAGTCTTACCTCCCGGAGCCGCACATAAATCCAACACTTTTAATGGCACAGTCAAGTCTACGGTTTGCCTCAATGCCTGCTCCAGCAACATGCTACTAGCCTCCTGTACATAATAGCAACCAGCATGAAACAAAGGATCAAATGTAAAAGAAGGACGTTGAGAAAGATAGTAACCTTTCGATGTCCAAGGAATAGCGCCTGCTATATTCTCTACTGAAAAAACAGTTTCTGGCTTGTTTATTTTAAAAGGATTTAATCGGATAGAGGTAACCTGTTCTCCCAATTCATGTGTTTTTTGAAATGATTCTTTATTGAATCCTTTTGTAGTTGCTAATGAGGTTACTAATTGATCCGGAAGTTTCACACGTCACTTCTTTTTTTTACAATTATAATAAGTAAACTACTATTATACATTTTTTATTTCTGCTACCAAATCCTGTAGCACCTTTTTAGCATCGCCAAATAACATAGAAGTCTTAGGCTGAAAGAAAAGATCATTTTCGATGCCGGCATAACCAGGCTTCATGCTTCGCTTATTAACAATTACATTTTTAGCCAACTCTACTTCTAATATAGGCATGCCATAAATAGGCGAAGCCGGATCTGTTTTAGCAGCAGGGTTTACTACATCATTCGCTCCTAGTACCAGCACAACATCAGTAGTAGAAAATTCTTCATTGGCCTGCTCCATTTCCAATAGCTTTTCATACGGCACATCAGCCTCTGCCAATAGTACGTTCATATGTCCCGGCATACGTCCTGCCACAGGATGAATCGCATACTTTACTTCTACCCCTTTACTCTCTAATAATTTTTCCAGCTCGTGACAAACGTGTTGCGCTTGTGCTACCGCTAATCCGTAACCGGGTACAATAAATACTTTATTAGCATAGCTCATCACTACTGCCGTATCGCTGATAGATATTTCTTTGTAAGCGCCCTGCTCTTTCGCACCTGCAGCGCCGCCTGTTTTTGCTCCACCACCAAAAGAACCAATCAATACATTTGCCAATGAACGATTCATGGCTTTACACATCAAAATAGTAAGCAATGTACCTGCCGCACCTACCAATATACCGCCCGTGAGCATTACTTTATTATCATACAAAAATCCACCACAAGCAGCAGCCACACCGGTAAAAGAATTAAGTAAGGATATCACCACAGGCATATCGGCACCGCCAATAGGGAACACAAAAAACACACCGTATAAAAGCGACAAAGCCAGTATACTATAGAAAAGTAGATTAGCATTAGCAGGAGTCCACCCTATTACGTACACTGTCAGGACAATGATCAATCCTAATAATGCAAGATTGAAAATATGCTGGCCTTTGAATGAAAAATCTTTAATGCTACCATTCAATTTGCCCCAGGCAATAATACTGCCTGCAAACGAAATCGATCCAATAATAAGGCCCAGAAGAATAATAAGAATATGACCACTGGGAACATCAGCAATAGTAAATGGCTCATGCATTAAATGATTAAACTCTACAACAGATATCAACATCGCACAAGCACCCCCCATACCATTAAACAGGCTCACCATCTCCGGCATAGCTGTCATCTTTACTTTTTTGGCAGCTAAAAATCCTATCAATGTACCAATAGCTATACCACCAAAAATCCACCCATAGTTACCCAGTTTTTGTCCATTCTCTTCATACAAAAAAATGGTTCCTGCTATAGCCACCACCATACCAAAAGCAGCTACCAGATTCCCGCGACGAGCTGTAGCCGGATTAGATAACATCTTAAGACCAACGATAAATGTAACCGAACCGATAAGATAACAAAGCGTAAGAATATTTAATTCCATTCTTAAAAATTCAAAATAATAATTTAAAAATTCTAAACAGTAGCTATTTAACCTATCCGCCTAATTTTCTCAAAATAGCTGCAAATATTTTCATTAATTCATCTGCCTCAATCAATAACAACTGCCTCTCTGCTTCTACTTCTTGCATATCATTACATAAAATATGTTTGAGCCAAAGTATACACTCTTTTGATTCCTTTTTACATATCTTAATTCTATATATCAAATCTTTTCCACTAATCTTATCATTTGCTTCAATATAATTGGCTGCTACAGAACCGGCAGACCGTATTAATTGACTTATATATTCTCTATTAATAACATCTTGCTTGAGGCTCCTACACAAATCTCTTACACGCAGTGAAAATCTCTCCGTTCTGTATTCTAAATCGTACTTTCTAACCTCTGTCATTAGCAGGCAATTAGCATTTAGAATTTATAAATTCTGATTTATCCCTTCTTCTTTTTAAACATTTCCAGCATTCTATCCGTCACCACAAAACCTCCTACTACATTTAGCGTTCCTAAAACAACAGCTAGAAATCCCAGTATCAATGCGAGGTAATTATCCGCTTCTGCCTTGCCCATTACAATGATGGCACCGATAATCACAACACCATGAATAGCATTAGCACCACTCATGAGCGGCGTATGCAATACACTTGGTACACGGCCTATCACTTCAATACCTACAAATATCATGAGAATAACGATATAGATAATTTGCTGGTTGGCTGTTATCCAGGAAAGAAAATCATTCATACAATTGTATAATTAAATGTTGTAGCTATTATTTTAACCGATCATGCACAATAGCACCATCGTGTGTAATGCAGGAACCTTTCACTAATTCATCTTCCCAGTTCAACTGCAATGCCCCTTCCTTATTTATTATCAGTTGCAAAAAGTTCAGTACATTTTTTCCATACACCTTACTTGCATCCGAAGGCATGGTAGATTGTAAACTACTATTGCCTACTATGGTTACGCCATTGTGCTGTATGGTTTCATTATTTTTTGTAAAAGGTGTATTACCTCCGGTGGCCGCAGCCAGGTCAATGATAACGGAACCATTGCGCATAGCTTTCAGCATTTCTTCCGTTACCAGTATAGGCGCTTTTTTTCCGGGTATCTGTGCTGTAGTGATAATAATGTCCGCTTTAGCAACAGCTTCTGCAATACGTTGTTGCTGCCGTTGCTTATACTCTTCTGTTTGCTCTACCGCATACCCGCCTGCCTTACTTGCATCGGCTGCGCCTTCTACTTCTACAAATTTTGCTCCTAGGCTCATCACTTCTTCCTTCACTGCCGGTCTCGTATCAAATACCTCTATAACCGCGCCCAGTCGCTTAGCTGTAGCAATAGCCTGTAATCCGGCTACTCCTGCGCCGAGTATTAAAACTTTTGCAGGAGGAATGCTTCCTGCCGCTGTCATAAACATGGGAAAATAGCGAGAGTATGTATTCGCTGCTTGCAATACCGCTTTGTAGCCGGCTATATTCGCTTGCGAACTTAATACATCCATTGCCTGTGCCCTGGTTGTACGCGGCAACATATCTAAAGAAAAAATAGTAACATTCTTTGCTGCCCATTCCTTCACTTTATCTACCTGAAACAAGGGCTGATAAACACCTATCAAAACCTTACCTCGCAATTTTTCTATTACAGCCTCCTCTGGTGGATGAATGCAAAGGACAACATCAGCCGTACTTATTATTTCTTCTCTTGATTTTATCACACCTCCGGCACTCTCGTAAGCAGTGTTGGTACAAAAAGATTGTTCGCCGGCACCATCCTCTATTACTACGTTCACGCCTTTTTTTACTAGTGCGGCAACAACTTCTGCCAGTAAGGATACTCTTGTTTCAAATGCCGGTTCTTTAAGCAGTCCAATAGTCATGTAGAAAAAAAGTATTTATTGTGAAGTAGCTAAATATGGTCGAAGATATTAAAAAACAGCCTGACATCACCACCCTACTTTAAAACCTAATACTAAAATGTTGTTTTTCCTTGAAAGATTTGCGAAAAAAAATAATCCCTAAAAAAAATAAATCTATACTGCATTGCGTAGCAGGATGATTTTTCACCATCTCCCAGGCTTCTTCCATTTCACCGCTCCAGTGAATATCATCAAAAACAATAACAGTATCTTCTTGCACAAACGGCAGCAATTGCTCAAAGTATCGAATGGTGGGCTCTTTACGATGATTGCCATCAATAAAAATCATGTGTAGTGATGCCAGCTTCTTGCTTTCGATAAGCAACAACTCATCAAAGTTTCCCGTAACCACTGTAACATTCTCCACCGAAATGTCAGCTAAATTTCTGATAGCCTGTTGTGCTATTTCCGGAGCTCCTTCAATGGAGACCACCTTCGCTTCCTTATTGGCCATAGCGAGATAAGCGGTAGTAATACCCAGCGAAGTACCAAGTTCCAATATAGTTGCCGGCTGATAATAAGCAGCTATACGATATAATAGCTTTCCCAATCTAGCGGATTTTGCAGCTCTTTTCGCAATAGACGCAATACTTCGGTGTGTCTTATTATCACTGGCAGAACCCGCTCCCATATCTTTTACCACTAGTCTACGCCGATCCTGCAACAAATTTTTACGAAGCGCTTCTACTGTAGCATATGCATCATATTCCTGCTTATCATTTAATACATTTCTTATAAAGTCATATACAAACGGCGAATGCATACCATGCCCCTTACTATTCTTAGCAGTAACGTAATAATGCATATATTTTACCGCTAATTGAAAAGAAGAGTACATGAAGATTTAAAAAAGTTAATACTGAAAGAGGAAATAATTAGAGGCGCTATTTATCTAAAATATTCTCTCCCATAATTGGAAAGAATAATTATACGCATGTTTCTCATCAGCTTCATGATCCTGTTGGCTTACGAGATGCCATGCCTTGGGATCAATAACAGGGAAATAGGTATCACCTTCTAGTTCACCATCTACACGAGTAAGGTATATACGTTTAGCCTTTTCAAACAAGGCCTTATATATTTCGCCGCCGCCTATCACCATCATTTCTTTTACATCCATTTGCTGTACCAAAAAAACAGCATCCTCAATTTTTTTTACAACAATAACGCCCTCTTCCTCCCAGCCATTCTGCTTAGACAGTACAATATTTTTACGGCCGGGCAGCGGCTTGCCTAATGACTCAAATGTTTTTCGCCCCATTACTACCGGCATACCCCATGTCACGTTTTTAAAATGCTTCATATCACTAGGAAGCTTCCATAATAACTGATTGTCTTTGCCTATAACATTATTATTAGCTGCGGCTACTACCAGCGATATCATCATACTTAAAATGAATTGAATCTACTTTTAACAAGAATAATCGTAAGCAAATATCTGTAAATTATCCCGGTTTGGCTACTACCGCAATTACTCTGTTATCTAATAGGTATATGTAGTGCCGGAAAACAAGAAATTACCAGTGACCGCTCCGCCATCAATTTGACAATCATTTGCTTCCCACTATTGATGAGTTAAAATAGCCAAGAGCAATATTATTACCGGCTAAACAGCAACAGGCGCTTTAATGGGAGGATGGCTTTGATAATTCTCCAGTGTAAAATCTTCAAACGAGAAATCGAAAATATTTTTAATAGCAGGGTTTAGTTTCATTACCGGCAAAGGCAATGTATTACGACTGAGCTGTAACGCTACCTGCTCCATATGATTGCTGTAAATATGCACATCGCCAAATGTGTGTACGAAATCTCCCGGCTCCAAATCACATACCTGCGCAATCATCAAGGTAAGTAAAGCGTATGAAGCGATGTTAAACGGAACACCTAAAAACACATCCGCACTACGCTGGTACAACTGGCAGCTTAGCTTTCCTTCTGCTACATAAAACTGAAAAATTGTATGACAGGGCATCAAGGCCATTTCCGGCAGGTCGGCCACATTCCAGGCACTAATGATAAGCCTGCGGCTATCGGGGTTGCTTTTTATTTGAGCAATTAAATCAGCCACCTGATCCACCACCTTTCCATCCTTACCCTCCCAACTACGCCACTGCTTGCCATATACAGGGCCTAGCTCACCATTTTCATCCGCCCACTCGTCCCATATAGACACTTTATTTTCCTTGAGATAAGCAATATTGGTTTCTCCTTTTAGAAACCAAAGCAACTCATGAACAATACTTTTCAAGTGTACTTTTTTGGTCGTCACCATTGGAAAGCCTTTTTGCAAATCGAAGCGCATCTGGTATCCAAACACACTTTGTGTTCCCGTTCCAGTGCGATCACTTTTAAGAGTACCGTTATCACGAATATGTTGTAGGAGATTAAGGTATTGCTGCATGGTTGCAAGTTACAGAAAAGCCGGCTGGCTCCATTATTTTACCCGTTTCAGTGTGGAGAACCGGTGAATTTTTAATCCAAAAAAAACCTCATTTCCATTGAAAATGCTCTACCCACTCATAGAAATCCTCTATTCTCTTTTCTTCTTTTTTCAACCATCCGGGATTATAATTTTCGTCGGTAGCCCAATAATAAATATGTGCCATTATATCGGTATATCCTTTTTCCTTCATCTCAACAAAGAAAGGCACATAAAAGTTCCAGTAAAACCCTTTTCCCTGATCCTGGCCTTGCTCTAAAGCACTAATCAGCATTTGTAAATCAAGGTCTAATTTTTCTGCTCTTGTTTTAACAACACTATCCAGTGAATTACCTGAAGCAGTTATAAGCGAGAAGATTAGTAATTGCGGGGAAAAATCATTTTCTTTTATCCCATTTTTTTTATCATCAAAGGAAGATGGATCAATAAAAATTGTTGTAGCATTTCCCTTATCATTTTTTCTTATGTTACTATACAGAAGCGCCCTTATCGCTTCTGCTGCGGCATAGCTTCGCTCCGTTCTCGGTTCAATAATCAAAAAAGACAAGTAAGCCAGCAATGCAGGAATTTTATTCGTTTGCTTCAGTAGCTCTCCGGTATAATAATGGGAAGAAGCGTGCATAGGTGCCGTACGTAGCGAGTGTTGCAAAGAGTTGATGGCTCCTGCTACATCTTCCAGGTAATGCTGCGTCATGGCTTTATTAAAATATAGCAAATAAAAATCGGGGAACTTCTTAATGGCTTCATTAAAAACATCGATAGCTTCTTTAGAGTTGCCCTGATAATCTGTAGCAGAAGCCCAAAGGATATAAGCGTGTTTTACATGTATGGAATCCTTCGATTCCTTCACTACTTTTTTGCAGCAATCAATAGCCTTGCGGTATTCTTTTATCTCCAGTAAAGAATATGCTTTTTCGTATAGCGCCAACCAGTTTGCCGGCTCCACAACCAATGCGCTGTCATATTTTTTTATAGCAGCCAGATAATCTCCCGCGTCATGTAGCGCTATACCCTCTTTTATCCACTGCTCCGTATTTTTTTGAGCCTTTACTGAAACTATAAAGCACGTGAGCAGTAAAAGCAATAACAGTATTCGCATATAACTCTCTAATGAGGTTTACAAATAAATAATGGTAAATATTGCACATATCTGCACACTATTTACCAGTTCCCCGTAGAAAGTTATGTTATTTTTTATTGGTACACACGCACATAATCTATCTCCAATTGCTGGGGGAATATGGTTTCATCTACCCCCATCTTTCCTCCCCAATTGCCCCCAACAGCTATATTTAATAATAAATGAAATCGTTTATCAAAAGGCCATTCATTGCTAGTTACTTTTTCATTTGCAAACTCGTAGAACATTTTGTCATCAACAAAAACCTTGATAACCTCCTCTGTCCACTCCAATGCATACACATGAAAGTTTTCACTTGTACCTGTAAGCTTTATACCACTGGTTTTGTTAGTACCTATTGCATGATTATAGGTTTTTGTATGTACACTTGCGAATATAGTATCTGCATTAAACCCTACATTTTCCATTATATCAATTTCTCCGCTCTCGGGCCAACCTCCATATTCCCAATCGGTAGGCAGCATCCAGATGGCAGGCCATACACCCCGGCCGGTAGGAAGCTTGGCTTTTACTTCTATACGTCCATATTTCCAATCCCCTTTATTCTTGGAAATCACGCGAGCCGAAGTATACTTTTTTATACTATCTCCTTCTTCTTTAATGGCTCGGATATGTAGTTTCCCATTTTCAACAAACGCATTTCGGATATCTTTTTCCGTATAGTATTGCAACTCATTATTACCCCATCCGTGTCCGCCGGTGTCATAGCTCCAGCGGGTACTATCCGGAAGCCCCGTATAGTCAAATTCGTCTGCCCACACCAATTTTGTAAACTTCCGCTGCTCGTTACTACATCCTGCTAGTAGTAGCAAACAATAGATAACACATCCTGCTAGTTTCATACATTAATAATTTTAGATAAAAGGCGGGCCCACCTTACCAGTAAGGCCCGCCGAGCACTAACTGCTTGCTATGTGCTTACGATTGCAAGTTGCTACCGAGTCTTTTCCCCGATATGAATATTGTTTTGTTACAAATACAATCACTGTTCAATCATTTTATAATACCGTACGTAATCAACAACCATCGTAGCTGGAAATACCAGATCATCCACTCCTTGTGCACCACCCCAGTTACCCCCTACCGCTATATTCAATAACAAGTGAAAACGCTTATCAAATGGCCATGAGGCAAATCCTTTCCCTTCATTTACAAACGTAAAAACCAGTGCATCATCAAAGTAACCTCTTATAGCATAGGGAGTCCAGTCTACACGGTATTTATGAAAATCACTCATGGCCGTAGCGATTAACCTCGTTCCCGATTTCTGCGTGCCGATACTATGATTGTAAGCCTGAGTATGTATACTAAAATGCACCTTATTTGGATCATAGCCTACATGTTCCATAATATCTATTTCACCAGACCGTGGCCATTCACCATAACTCCAATCGGTAGGAAGCATCCAAATGGCAGGCCATGTACCTTTCCCTTCAGGGAGCTTTGCTCTCACCTCCAACCTACCATATAAAAAGTCTCCTTTATCTCTTGTCACCATCCTTGCTGAAGTGTATTTTTTCCCTTCCATATCCTGCAAGCGAGCAGTAATGGTAAGATGACCTCCTCCGACTATCGCATTATCTGTATTGTTGGTATAATATTGTAATTCATTATTACCCCATCCACTCCCTCCTATATCATAACCCCACTTGGAAGCATCCGGAGCTCCTGCATAGTCAAACTCATCGCTCCAGGTAGCCGTTTCTTCAAACTTCCAGTTTTTATCTGTGGGCACAGAAGGAGGAGTAATGATAGATCCTCCCCCTTTTTTCTTAGAACAGGAGACTAATAGTGTGATCGAAGAAAATACCAGCAACAATCTTATAATAACCATAGTTTATTTTTTGTTAGAATGACCGGAGGGTAAATGTCCACCAGCCTACATCAGAAATTTTGATCCCCAGTGTAAGAAGATCATACCCGGCACCTCCAACATTTTGCTGCATATTTAAAATATCGTAAGTAATGGAAGTAACCGTAGGAAACCCTCCTGCAGGCAATTCTCCTCCGTTATATACTTTTTGCAAGCCTATGTGAGCGCCCAACCCTCTGACGGTAATCTGTCCGAGATTGTTTGCCCCTGTTCCATCAGTAACTGAGAAATTAAATGATCCCGATCCCCAAGGCATTTGTGCCGGCGAATAGCTGCTGGTTGGATTACAGGCCCAGTTAGCTGGTCCATACATATTTTCTGCATAGTAGTCGCCTTTGTTGTCATACTCAAAGGTTCCCACTGCATTAAAAGAAAAAGTGTACTCATCGTTAAATTCGCAGCCTCTGTCAGTCACAGTTGCCGCATCACTTGTCCACCAGTTACCTGAGCCAGGGCCCTCGTTTCCTACTTTATAGGCACCTGCCTGTGGGTTCATTTTCCAGGTTTTCTGTGTACAGCTGGCTATAAAACCAATTGGATTGCTCGGATTACAAGCCGTAGGATCACTTGCAGCAATAGTTACAGGCTTGGTTACAGTAACCAACCCACCCTGAGCCGCTGCTAGTAAAGTAATATTATAGGTTCCTGCAAATATCAATTTAATGCGTGCAGAATCTCCGGTGGCTTTTTGCCCGGTATTCACAGACCAGTAAGAAATAGAAGGAGAACTGGTTTTATTTACAAGCATCAATGTATTGGCATCTCCACCTGGCAAAATTTCAAAATCGGGAGTAGGCAACGCATTAAGTGAATAAGTTTCCTTTTTACAGGATTGCA
>CAZPPM010000100.1:0-12289 GCA_964588445.1 uncultured Citrobacter sp. | reverse complement strand
GTGATTTTAATTTTCTGTTGAGGGTGCTACGGCTCATAGCCATGGCCTTGCATAAATAATCAACTCCTAAATCAGTATCTATCAGCTTTGTCTCGATTTCTTTGTAAAGTTGGGCTAGAAAAGGATCTGTAACAATCGGTAATGGGTCGGCTGGCTTTGCATGTTTCAATTGTAACTGCAACCATTCTCGTTGTTTTTGCTGTAACTGAAAAAGGTTGGCCGTGCGCAACTCCAGTTCCTGTAAGCTAAACGGCTTGGTAATATAATCATCAGCCCCACTACCTAAGCCTTTAAGAACAGCCTCATGTGCTGCTTTGGAGGTCAACAGAACAAAAGCAATGTGAGCAGTTCGGCTATCCTCCTTGCATTGTTTGCATAAATCATAGCCATCCTGCCCCGGCATCATCACATCGCTAATCACCATATCGGGCAACTCCTGCAAGATAATATCCCAGGCTTTTAAACCATCCGCCGATTCCAGCACCCTATACTGCTGTTGCATGGCTTCTACCAGAAAAGCACGCAACTCATCATTATCTTCTACCACAAGGAGTAGAGGTGATTCTTCTTTCTGGTTGGCTTGCTTAGCCATGACTTCGGTTGGTTTTGCTTTCAGGAGTTCAGAATTATAACTACTTATTTTCCGCATAGGTACTGTAACCGCAAACCTACTATAAACACCAGATTGGCTATCCACTTCTATTGTACCTTTCATTAAGTCGGTTAATTCTTTTACCAGCGAAAGTCCAATACCTGTACCACCGTGACTGCGAATAGCAGAATTATCTACTTGATAAAAGCGGGTAAATATCTTTTTCTGTTGATCTTCAGAAATACCTGTTCCATTATCTGTTACCACCAACTGTATGCTTTCATCATTGGTCTTGGATAATGACACATTTACACCACCTTGCTGTGGTGTAAACTTTAAAGCATTACTTACTAAATTACTGACGATTTTCTCCCATTTATCTTCATCAAATAGATAGTTGCCCTCTACCTCTTTTACATCAAATGCTAAGTCAATATTTTTTTCCTTAGCAGCTACCTGAAATGCTTGCACGCAATCTTCCGTGAAAATTGCAAGCTCACCCGCTGTTTCATTTAGTTTTAGTTGTCCGCTATTCAGCTTGGAAAAATCAAGGAATTCATTAATAAGGGATAACAATTGTTTTGAATTTCGCTGTGCCGTTTTTACATTGGCAATCGCCACCGTAGATAAAGACGGGTCTTGCTCCAACTTCTCCAATGGAGTAATGATAAGTGTGAGCGGTGTTCTAAATTCATGCGTAATATTGCTAAAGAAGCGATCTTTCAATTCATCTACTTCCCGCAACCGTAGCGCTTCTCTTTTTTCAAAAGCAAGGTGCTGCCGCATTTTCAGTCTTCGCTCTCTGAATATAAAATACCAACGTACCAATGCACCCGCCACCAATATATAGATACCCCAGGCCCACCAGGTAGCCCAAAACGGCGGACGAATGGTAACATTTATCTCTTTAACCGTATCGCTCCACAAACCATTAGCGTCAGTAGCATTGATGCGGAACGTATAGTGACCCGGCGACAATGCCGAATATGCAGCCAAATTTGAGTTGCCATTTTCTATCCAATCGGCATCTACTCCTTTTAGCTGGTATCGATATTTTATTTTTTGTGGCTGATTGAATTGCAACGCAGCAAACTCAAAGCGCAAGTAGTTTTTATTATAGGGCAGATCAATAGAAGTTAAAGTACTCAACGATTCTTTTACAATACTATTGGGAATATCAACATTCTGTGGCTCGTTGTTTATTTGTAATCCCGTTAGCATGAGTGATGCCTCATGTCGTGCTTGAGGTGTGGAAAAATCATTGGGATCTAGAATTGTATAGCCATCCAACCCTCCAAATGCAAGTTTACCATCAGGTAGAACAAATTTATGTGCTCGATTAAATTCATTTCCGGCAATTCCATCTGTTCTTTCAAAGGACCGAACCTGACCAGTTGTAGGATCTAATCTAAAAATACCTTTATTGGTACTACACCAAAGTTTACCCGACTTATCGGGCAGTATACAATAAATAGTGTTGTTGGGCAGCCCATCATTGACAGTGTATATACGTTGCAATCCTTTTTGCACATCCCACAGAATAAGCCCACCGCTTCGGGAACCTATCCAAAATTTATTTTTATCGAGCGGGTCTGCACAAATTTCTGTAAGTGTTAAGGGCATTATACCATTGGGTAGTGGGCCTGCATATTTAGCAACAACTTTATTACTATCCATCTGGATAAGTCCATGCGTATAGGTAGTTAGCCAGATAGAGCCCCCAATATATTTTGCATCAGCGGGCTCCACATTTAATAAAGTTGGTTCATTTATAGATAGTAGCTCGGGGGCAGCATTGGCATTTTTCCATATGTACCATTTATTCTTACCATGAACAAATGCCCACAATTCATCATTGGGCATAGTTACCAGAGCTCCGTAGGTTAATAAATTATCAGGGGGTATATGCTTCAACTTATGTAATCCCCGACCAGGAGAATACTGAAACACATCTCCCTGGCTAGCCCAGGTATTTGCATAGTAAGTATTGCCTTTACTATCCGTTGTCTGTCTTAAAAAATACCCGGCCAATCTATTGCGCCACACTATTGATTGCGAGGCTGCAGGAACTCCCAGACGGCTTAACATATCCGAAGCAAAACTGTTAGTGTACTCGTAGGATTCAAAACCTAAAGCATCCAAATCAATCTTTAATAATCCTTGCGCATTTACGCTTACCCATAATACATCCGACCTGTCAATATAAAAAGCACTGATACGATCGGGAATGCCTGTATATTCCCAAAGCACAACTAACTCGTCGTTTTCATTTAAACGAAAAATACGACCAAAGTCCTCGAAATAAGCACGCCCCTTCGTATCAAGTAACATACTATTATAGCCGACATGGTTACCACTTGATGGCTTAGGGATGGGAATAACCTTACTTATCTTTTTCTTGACATCCAGTATAATCAGGTTTCTTCCTTGTATTACAACTATTCGATCGTTGGGGGTACAGGTTATAGAAAAGCTTTCGAAGTCTTCTGACAAAAGGAATAAGCTATCTGATACATTAGTTTTAAAAGGATGCCAATCATATTTGTTTTTACTAGTATCAATTACCTGTACACTATTTTCATTCACAACAAATATTCTTCCATCAGCTGCTTGCGCAATGGCAATCGCAGTATCTGTACGCAGTAACCCATTAGCCTTATTGGCAAAACTGATTTTTTTTGTACGATAGTCCATCCAGCCAACTCCCTTGTAATCGCTCATTAAAAAAAGCTGCGTGCTAGTATTAAAAGAGGATCGAAATAGTTGTTGACGAACACCAGGTATTTGGGAAAGCAACACCCGCATATTATTGCGAGTGGCTTTAAAACTGCGGACATCAAATTCATCCACCTCAGTAGGGCTATAAAAAAGGGTCAGTAGATTTTTTTCCAACTTTCCACGACCCATTATTACACCTGTACTAAGGCTGTTACTATCTGTAGGATTATAGCGAAATGTTTTAAATCCACGGCCATCATAGCGAGTAAGACCATCAAAAGTACTAAACCAGATAAAGCCATCATCATCCTGCACAAGACTGGTAATAAAACTTTGTGGCAGCCCTTCTTCTACGCCAAAATGTTGCTGATTGGTCAACAACCGCCGCTGCGAGAGTACAACAGTAGATTGTAATACTACCGATAGTAACAAAAAATATTTTACCGCTACGAGAAATAAAAACTTATGGCGGTAGCAATACAGCAAAGTAGAAAAAATTAGTTTAACTCAAATATATACTAATTATTCTTGCTTTTTTTCTGTTGCCTATTGATTAAAGTAGGTTGATGACGCGTACTGAAAATCTACCCCTTTTATTACTATTGCCCACTCCAACGAACATTCATTCCCACACTAAATAACATTTTCTTGTCGCTAAAAACACGAGGTATTGAATTTTCATATTGATTATTAAATTCATTCATCAACCGGCTGGTTACAAAATTTAGCTCTACATCAACTGGCACCTTACCACCACTCAATCTTTTCACGGGTATATTACCACCAAAGCCCCAGGTAAAACCAGCTTTGCGCGGTGTAGTTACAGCAATGTCGCCCGGGTCTGTATTTTGTTCTCTAGTTTCAGAATAATAACCCAGTCGCAATGCCAGTAATTTCATAAACCAGGCTTCAGCTCCTACACCTATGGCTGTACTATATTTATTATCAGTAAAAATATGGTCTTTTACTTTCAGCCAATTTTGGTATTGTAACCGTAAAGACAAATCTAATAGCTCGGGAGATTCTTCGAAGAACTTTTTCCCTTTAGTAAATCCTGCCTGAAGCGGTATGGAAAATCCATATCCAGCACCTACTCTGGCAATAACAGGCAAATCACGATAATTTATAGCAGTTTGATACGTTTGTTCAGCCCTACCCTTCATTAATACATTAGTTAAACTTAACGCACCACGTATTTGTTGATTCTTAATTTTATCGTGCTTTATAAAACTAACGGCTTTATCATAAATAAAACCTGCAGTAAAAATATTTTCCTTAATCGTTGTAGTTCCATTTACAGCCTTTTCCCGTATCAGATTTCCTGATATACCAGCATGTAACCCATTTGTTACTTCATAAGCTGCGGTAAGAGAATATAAATGTTGTGTCCTTTTTGTTGTAGGGAAGTTTTGACCTCCTATACTAGCCTGCCAATATGAACGAGGATCTACCCAGGAAAAAGCAGATGCACCTATTACCAACTTGGGTAATACTCGGTAGCTTGCTCCTACAAAAGGGTAATAAGACTTAGGGTAATAAGGATGTCCTTTTGCATAATTGACGCTTACATCCATCTTAGCTTTCCCAGGGCTAATGGTAGCTGGATTATACATAGAAGTAGCAATGCCGTCTGTTGTTATTGTTGTATAGCCCATGCCTTGTGCTCTGGCACTTGACAACTGATGTGAAAATAAACCTTGAAAATGCGAAGGAACAAAATAAACAAACTGACTTAAAGCAGTACTGGAGACACTCAATAATAAAATTGTAGATAAAAAGAGATAGTGTATTCTTTTTTTTCCTAAGAAACCGATAGTTAACTTCCTCATTATAAAACTTTAACGTATATCGGTTTCTAGAGTAAAATGTCATCACTTTTTCCAGAAAAAACTGAAAGTTTTATTCTTTGTAAAACAAGTTATTACATTAATATGCCTGCCTTGGCAGTGATGGGCTGAGGCTTGTTGTCTTCTCCTATAATACTTAGCAAGTCTATTTCAATGGTTCTGCAAATGGATAGCATTGGCACATCATTAAACAATCCTTCAAAAGGATTTTCAGAGTAATCACCTATAAGCTCCATTACAATATAAATCCAGCTTACAATAACACCAAAAGGAATAGCCAGCCATAACCAGGTATCACCCAATTTTCCAAACTCACCAATAATACCAAAAGGTAATAGAAAAACAAAAATGCAAACAAATATAAAACTGAAGCTGCCGTACTGTCGGGGCAAAGGAAATCTTTTAATCCGTTCTAGTTTTCCCTGATGCTCGTAACAGTCGTTGATAATTTTCTGTAATTCGTATTGCTTAATCCTATCCAGTTTTCCCTCTTCAAACAAATTTTGCAACAATCGTGTTTGCTGGTCTAAAATATAAGTAGCCTGATTACTAAAATTATTTTCAGTGGCTGGCCGAGTGCCTCGTAGGTATTTTTCCAAGGGAACAGCATCCTCTTCCTCTTTGTTACTATTAGTTATCCGCTCTCTTCTTTTTTGATTGAAACGCCCAAAATTTTTCCAACTGCTGACATGCTCCCACGGTGTAGGTATAAGTAACTGCTGACGCAAAATATACGTCCAGCCGATATACCTGTATATTAAGTTATGAGCTGTCTCCTTATCCTCTTTTCCTAACAGCGACTGAACGATGGAAGCCCACATCCTACTGCTATTGACTATTCCACCCCATATCTTACGAGACTCCCATAGTCGAGTAAGCCTGATTATTTTTAAACCCTAAATAGAAGGCTACGGCAGTACCAATGACTGAAATAGGAACCCAGGGAATGGCCAGCCATTTCCAGTGAGTATTATAGTACAACGAGGTAACGATAAACATCCATACGGTGAGCCATATCAGATGATGTCCGGCAAAACTCATGATGGCTTTTATGTTCAGGTTTTTTTTAACTATCATTAGGTTAGCAACTATAGGTTTAATGAAATAAGATAAAGGTCAGAAACAACATTGGAAAAATAAACAATCTACACTTGGGCAATGATTTTTTCACGATGCTTTTGTCCCCATTTTTCCATTGCCATTAATACTTCATTGAGTGTTTCACTATAAGGAGTTAAAGCATATTCGACCGTAACCGGTTTGGTATTACAAACATTGCGACTCACCAAACCGTTCATCTCTAGCTCCTGTAGTTCTTTGGATAAAATCCGAGGAGAAATGCCGGCTTCCCTTGAGAGTTCATTAAACCCTTTTTTCCCGCTACGCAAAACAGTTATCAATACCAGTTTCCATTTACCACCTACCACATCCAATGTATCACGAATGGCCAATCTTGCTTTTTTACACGATTCAGGAGTATGCATATACTATTCTTTTTGTAACTACTATTCTTTTTGTAATAGATAACAAATCTATAGTAATATGACGGAATTTTGTGCTTTCACAAAAAAATACTACATGTCACAAAAAAATATCACGAGAATAGGATGGGCTCTCACCATCATACTAGGTTTTTTATTTTCATTTAGCGCTTTTATGAAATTAACGCTCAACGAATCAGCGGTAGAGCAAGCTGCTTCTATGGGCTTTTCACCAACTACTTATCGCATCATTGGTATTGTTGAAGTCCTCTCCCTTATTTTATTTATTATTCCAAAAACATCAATAGTAGGCTCATTCCTATTGGTAGCATATTTAGGCGGGGCAATTGCTTCTCACTTGCAGCACCAGCAGCCCATAGCTATGGCTGTTTTTGTGCAGGCATTACTTTGGATTACTATTATCCTCCGTTTTCCGGAAATAAGAAAAAGATTTTTTTTACAAACAAATTAATTTTTATAACATGACGCAAAGAACACTATCAAAAATAACAAACGCGACTTGGCATCAGGGTTTTCTTGGCAAAGGCCATAGTGCTTCTGCAATATTGGGTGATACACCGTACGAAGAGTCAGATCCTTTTATCGTTTTTATGGATGATCGCTTACATCTTCCAGGTGGCGATCCTGTGGGAGGAGCCCATCCACATGCCGGATTTGAAACACTCACATTGGTATTAAAAGGAAATGAAGACGAATGGAAGACGGGTAGTTTTGAATTGATGACGGCAGGTAAAGGAATTGTTCATACGGAAGAAATCACAACACAACAAGACATACATATTCTACAAGTATGGCTGGCATTGCCTCCTGAAAAAAGATGGGCTCAGCCATTCTTCCAAAGACTATTACCAGAAAATGTACCAACCCTTAAAAATGATTTATACACCATTAGCGTATATAGTGGTAGCAGTAACGGACTCACATCGCCCATAAAAAACTACACACCACTTACATTGGTTGATTTCAAACTGAATAAAGATGCTATTGCTTCGCAGGTACTCCCTTCAGAGTACAGCGGACTTATATATGTATTAGAGGGTGAAGTATACGTGGGTAAACAAATTATAGAGCAAGGACAAGTTGGCTGGCTAAATAAAACAAGTAGCTCTGCTGAAAGCGAAATAATTTTTCACGCACCCAACGCCAACACACATTTTGTGTTATATGCAGCAAAGCCTCATCACGCTTCTATCATTTCGCACGGACCATTTATTGGTGACAGTACGGAAGACATTGTCAGACTATACCAAGAATATAGACAAGGCGAAATGCCTCATTTAAATAATCTACCGGAATCGCAGAAGTTTTACTTTTAAATACACTCATACATACCTGTAACAATATTTTACTTCGCAACTACTTATCTCCTTTTGCCCAGTGAAACAATACAAATTGGAATAGATGTATTGTTTCACTGGGCATTTTGCACTTGCACCAACAATTATATCCCATGATTCATTATATATGGCAGTAATATTCATCAAAAAAACTACCTTTATTTTAGTATGTTTTGCTATTCAGCATAAACAAAGGGCATTATCGGTTTTAAGAACCTACAGTTAAAATCTGTACCAGAGAAAACGCTTCAACCAAATCAGGCATTTTATATCTTTATAGAAACCTCTTAAACCTATTGTCATATGAAAGAATTTGAAAACATTGTCACCATTGCTTATTGGATTGTCCTAAGCATGCTTTTTCTTTTTATTTTATTTCGTCACTTTTATTTTCAAAAAACCAAACACACAAGAATCAGGTTAGGAAATGAATCTATTTTTTTTAGAATCGCCCGCATTCTTACACTGGTAGTTCTACCTATCTTTCTAATAGGATTGATTAACTATATTTTTCTTTTACAAAAGGGAAATCTATTTGCCCCTTATTGGGCAAAAACAACCTTAATTATTCTACTTGCACTTCTTCTTATTACAGAAATCCGTCACAATATTTATTTACGTACTAAGAAAACAAACAAGCTGTTCAATATTCTTTTTATTCTAGTATCCATTCCGCTCTCCTTTATACTTCTACAATCTTACTTTAGTGCTATCAGGCATCCTAGCATTGAAAACTCTGTTATTATTTCTTTGCCATTTGAAGGAAAATGGATTGCTTCTGCCGGAGGATCTACAGGACTAACCAATCATCACGACAGAATTAAAAGCCAGAAGTATGCAATAGACATTGTAAAATTTGGCAACGATGGCAAACTTTTTAATGGCGAAGGAAAGACCAACCAAGAGAGCCACACTTTTGGCGCAGCTATTATCTCACCCGTAAACGGCACAATTGTACATATAGTAGATTCTTTACCCGATATAAAAAATACCGATAAGGATAAACTGGCAGGCAACCATATTATCATTCAATTTCAAGATTCATTATACGTAGCACTGGCTCATTTAAAGCAGCACAGCATTAAGGTAAAAATTGGCGATAAGGTTGATATTGGTACACCCTTAGCAGTTGTAGGCAACTCCGGCAACACGGATTTCCCTCATTTACATATCCACGTACAAAACACACCCGTGTATGATATAGAAACCACCAAGACTTATCCCCTACGCTTTAGTTCCTTTAAAAGAATGCGCTATATATTCTGGGCCAAACAAACCAATGAATTTTTGTTATCCAATGATATTATTCAGTCTGAATAATAAAAAAATGAAAACATCAAAAGCAATTCTTTCATTTATCATCTTATCTTTAACTCTATACTACTATACAATCATAAAACATTCATACGTACACTTATTTTTCTAAACCTATTGAAATGAAAAACCCTAAAAACAAATTATCCAAGGCATTAGCTACAGAAATATTAAGCACATTACAATCTCGCTTCGAAAAAAATAAGCAGCGGCATAAAGGATTAGACTGGTCAAAAATACAAGCAAGATTAGAAGCTAATGAAGAAAAGCTATGGTCGCTCCATGAAATGGAACGTACAGGTGGCGAACCGGATGTAGTTGCTTATGATAAAAAAACGGGAGAATATATTTTCTTCGATTGCTCCGCAGAAACACCCAAAGAACGCAGAAGCATTTGCTATGATCAGAACGCACTAGCATCACGAAAAGAACATAAGCCTAAAGATAGCGCAGTGGGCATGGCTTCTGCAATGGGTATTAATTTATTAACTGAAGAGCAGTACCGTTATTTACAACAATTGGGAAAGTTTGACACTAAAACATCTAGTTGGCTTGCCACTCCGACTTCGATAAGAGAATTAGGTGGAGCGATTTTTGGCGATTGCCGTTTTAATCATGTATTTATTTATCACAACGGCGCTGAATCCTATTATGGTGTAAGAGGGTTTCGTGGCTCATTGACGCTTTAATGCTCTGTAATAAAAAATGCCGACTCACAATAGTCGGCATTTTTTATTAGTATACAGTTACTTCTTTTAGAAAGGCTTCTTTTGCTTTTCATCAGTCTTTTTAATTCCCATAGCAACATTCTTCTGATCTACCATATCGTCAATCGATTTAACAGCCTGATCAATATAGATGTCACTACGTAAATTCTTTAACCATTGATTGAAACGATCCTGTTTGGGCTTGTCTTCGTTCCAGCGCTTATCATCTCCAGGCAAAGCTACCACGTCATTCTCTTTTTTCAGCTTTAGTAGGTTTTTGTTTTCTTCTACTATTTCTTTTACCATTTTTTGTTCCTGCTTATATTTATCCAGCTTCAAAGAATACTCTTTGTTATTTTGCTTACTAAGCCATTCCGTATTCCTCTTTAATTTTTGAAAAGCAGAATCACTTTCAATACGCTGATTACCTAAATCCCTGATGGTTTGCAAGCTAAAGCCGGCATTCCACTCTCGGATGGGAGCTTTAACCACCACATCCCAGGGTAACGCATCTGTATTATCTTTTTCACGTATTTTAAAATGCTCCAGTTGATCCGGCAATACGATATCAGAAGTAACTCCTTTCAATTGTGTTGAGCCGCCATTTACCCGATAAAATTTTTGCAATGTCAATTTTACAGTTCCCAGATCGGCATTACTCATAGAAAAACCTTTTTCACTATCCAGGCCAATGTTACGTTGTACCGTACCCTTACCGTATGTAGATGTGCTACCCAATACTATTCCCCTTCCATAATCTTGTATAGCTGCCGCAAATATTTCAGATGCAGATGCGCTGAATTCATTAACCAGTACAGTCAGTGGCCCGGTATAAAGAGCTCCTTTATCTTTTACTTTTAAAACACTTGTTTGCTTGGTATCTCTTTCTTTTACCTGCACTACAGCTCCCCCATCCTCGATAAACAGACCTACCATTTGCACTACATCGTATAAGGAACCACCGCCATTATTGCGCAAGTCCATTACAATGCCTTCTACATTTTCTTCTTTCAATCTTTTTATTTCATTTGCGACGTCTGTAAAACTCCTGTTACCAGCTGGGTTGTCAAAGTCAGCATAAAAATCAGGGAGATAGATATACCCTATTTTTGAGTTGTCATTTTTTATGATAGCGCTACGCACAAATGCTTCATCCTGCACTATTTCATCTCTAACGAGTGAAACCACTTTAATACTTCCATCGGTTCTTTTTACAGTAAGCTTTACAACGGTTCCTTTTTTACCTCTTATTACTTTTACAGCATCAGAGGTTACATAGCCCGTAAGATCTACCGCTTCGGCATCTCCTTCTGCTACTTTCTGAATGATATCACCGGCTTGCAACTCCCCCGACTTCCAAGCTGGGCTACCAGTAAGAATGCTCGAAATTTTTATATTCCCTTCTTCGTATACCAAAGATGCACCGATACCAAAAAAACGACCGCTCATCTCTTCGTCAAAATAGCGCTTATCTACCGGCGGGAAAAAGTCGGTATGTGGATCCATCGTATTAGTGATAGATCGTACAAACAAATTGAATTTATCTTCTTCATTAAATTTAAAACGGAAACGCTCAAATGTACGATCGATGATACGCTGTACTTTTTCTCTTGCTTCTTTCTCCAATTCTTTATCCGTTTTTACTACATAATCTTTCTTGTCTTTATTTTTTGCCCGCTCTGTTAGCAAATCATCATATCGTTCCAGTGCCAGAAACTTTAGCTTTTTTCTCCAGCGTTCTTTTAAATCAGTTTTGTTCACCGGGAAATCAAGGCTATCGGCATCCAGCACAGCTTTTTCATCAATAGTAAAGTCAAATGGCACTTTTAGTACTTCATTAGCTGCAGTGGCAGATTCTTCCATCCGGGTTTTAAAGAGTTTTCCTGCTTCTTTAAAAAAGACCAGTGGAGCTCCTTTTATTTCCTCGTCAATCTTATTCCTGTAGTGAGAAGAAAGCTGATCAATATCTTTTTTCAAAAACATGTTTTTCTCAGGATCCAACTCTTTGATATATTTATCAAATACTTTATGAGAAAAATCATCATTGATTTCCTGCGGACTAAAATGGGCTTGTACTAAAAGCTGGCGCACCAGTTTTATAATTTCTTCATATTTATCGGGAGGCGATTTTATATCTGTACCCAGGCTACGAAACGTAAAAAAAACACCGGCAGCAATCATCAAGAGCACAATTGGTAAGCGCTTCATATTCAAAAAATATTTTAAAGTTTTTTGCATTACCCAAATGTAAAACAAAAACGAGGGATTTCGT
>CAZPPM010000099.1:0-12308 GCA_964588445.1 uncultured Citrobacter sp. | reverse complement strand
AGGCAGCTCTCGCAGCCGTTACGGCTTTATTTACATCGGCAGCATTTGCATCGGCAACTTCACTTAGCTTTTCTTCTGTAGCAGGATTAATGGTGTCAAAATATTTTTTAGACGAGGGCTTTTGCCATTTGCCATCAATAAACAAATCGTATTGCTTGTTGATAGTAGCAATGCTTTTACTTTCCGGAGCAGGTGCGTATGTCCAACTGGTATCAAATTTTAGTTTGATAGTGTTGGATTTCTTTGCTACCGTTTTCTTCTTTGTTATAGCCATTGTTGCTTTGTTTAAGGTTTAAAGTCTAAGGTTTCTTTACTCCAGACTTTCTTCTCGTTCCTGCTATGTCAGATTTTTGAAGGTAACTAATGAAGTTCTGTAA
This sequence comes from uncultured Citrobacter sp., assembly GCA_964588445.1. Taxonomy (GTDB): domain Bacteria; phylum Bacteroidota; class Bacteroidia; order Chitinophagales; family Chitinophagaceae; genus CAZPPM01. The sequence continues at coordinate 11,931 of CAZPPM010000099.1, read as the reverse complement.
GAGACCACTTATTTGTAAACCAAGTGTCTTAAGCATATCAAATTCTTGTTGGGTTAAATATTTTCTATCAAAAAAATGATAAAGTTTCGATCGGAGTTCCCCGCAAGAACCTTTTGAGTATCCCAAAAATGTAATGAATTCGTCTTTAGATCCCTTTTCAAATCCTTCTGCAATATTAACCATGATAGAATCAGACGATCCTTTCATTTGATCAATTAAGCGATAGATTCTACGAAATTTTCCGGCATCAATCATTTCGCCAATTATTTTACAAACTTCTCTTGCTTTTTTCCAGCTTCCAATTTCTTCAAATGATTTAATAATAGCCATAAAAAATAATGAAATGGTGCTTTAAGCGACTTTAAACTATTAATCCACACTAAAATAATTCGCACTCTGGTATTGCCCTGTTTTCATTTTGGCTAGTTGCATTAATACATCATTGGCCAGGCTGCTCGCACCAAAGCGAAACCATTCATTGTTCAGCCAATCTTCACCCAACACTTCTTTTACCATCACCAGGTAGTGTAAAGCTAGCTTGGATTTAGAAATGCCCCCGGCTGGTTTCATTCCAATCATTTTACCGGTTTTATAATAGAAATCACGAATAGCTTCCAGCATGACCAATGTTACCGGCATAGTAGCAGCCGGTTGTATTTTACCGGTGGATGTTTTGATAAAATCAGCCCCTGCATGCATGGCTATATCGCTAGCGCGGCGTACTTTATCAAACGAACCCAGCTCTCCTGTTTCTAAGATGACTTTTAACCGAGCTTCACCACAAGCTTCTTTAATAGCTGCTATTTCATCAAAGACAAAATTATACTCTCCTTCATGAAATTTTCCGCGGCTGATAACCATATCCACTTCATCGGCACCTGATTGTACAGCAAACTTTGTATCCCTGATTTTTACATCTTTGGGCGCTTGCCCGCTGGGAAAAGCCGTCGCTACAGAAGCTACTTTAATACCGGAAGCATCGAGAGCTTTTTTTGCTGTTTTAACCATACTGGGATACACGCATACCGCCGCTACAGTAGGTAGATCGGGGATGGCATCGTGTAAATGCATGGCTTTGTAGCAAAGCTGTTTTACTTTTCCTACGGTGTCTTTTCCTTCCAATGTGGTAAGATCGATCATGTTCAACACCAGCTTCAGCCCATTGAGTTTGGAATCGTCTTTAATGCTTCGCTTGGTAAAGCGGGAGGCCCGTTCTTCTATCCCTGTTTGGTCAATTCTCGGCGATTGGGTAAAATCTAATGGTATGCTGGTAGCAGTCGCTCTCATATATTGTGTGCTATTGAGTAAGCTCAAAGGTAATTAAAGAAAAATCATAGCAAGATTGTACCGTTTAAATTAAAGTGTGAGTATCTCGTGGATATAGTATAGCGTAATCCCTATTTATTTGTTAACTTTTGCGCAAGGTTTTAGGGCCAAATAACTTCTAATGCAAAAACAATTATTGTAATGAGAAAACCAATGCTTTTTTCCAAAGTGATATTGGGAGTAGCTATGTTTTCCGTATCGGTGTACGCGTATGCGCAGCCCACTTTCCCAGAAAATGGAGTGGCTGATCCCCGGCACGGACATTATGCTTTTACCAATGCCACTATCGTTAAGGACGGAATTACTTCAGTAACTAATGCCGCCATGATTATCAAGGATGGGAAAATCCTTGCTGTAGGAGCTAATCTTAAAGTTCCGGCAGGTGCTATTGAGGTAGATTGTAAAGGAAAGTATATCTATCCTTCTTTTATTGACATTTATTCTGATTATGGCACCCCGGCAATACAACGTCCGGCAGGTGGTGGATTTTTTGGATTTGGACAAGCTCAGGCAGAAAATACCACCAAAGGGCCTGTGGGTTGGAATCAATCTATCAAATCCGATGCAGAAACTTTCAAAGTATTTGCCGTAGATGATAGTAAGGCAAAGCCATTGCGTGATGTAGGCTTCGGTACAGTGCTAACACATATTAAAGATGGAATAGCTCGGGGTACAGGTGCTGTTGTCACATTAGCGGGTACAAAAGAAAACTTTGTAATCGTTAAAGAAAGAGCTTCTGCGCACTATTCCTTTAATAGAGGAACCTCTACGCAAAGCTATCCCGGCTCTATGATGGGAATGATTGCGTTGTTGCGTCAAACTTATCTGGACGCGGCCTGGTATAAATCAAAGCCAAGTGCTGAAGGGTTTAACCTTAGCCTTAAAGCCTGGAATGAAAATCAGGATCTTCCTCAAATATTTGAAGCCAATAATAAATGGAATAATCTGCGTGCAGATCGTATCGGTGATGAATTTGGTGTACAATATATTATTAAAGGTGGAAATGATGAGTACCAGCGAATCAATGAAATGAAAGCTACGAAAGCGACTTTCATTTTACCGCTTGATTTTCCACAGGCGCAGGATGTAGAAGATCCGGTAAAAGCCAGATTTGTATCGCTTGGCGATATGAAACACTGGGAAATGGCACCTTCCAATGTTGCCGCTTTTGAAAAGGCCGGAATACCTTTTTGTCTTACAACGGCAGATTTACGCAGTACAAACCAGTTTTGGGCCAGTCTTCGTAAAGCTATGACTTATGGTCTTAGTGAAGCAAAAGCTATGGAGGCATTGACAAAAACACCGGCCACTTTACTAGGTGTTTACGATAAAGTAGGAAGCCTTGAAGCGGGTAAGCTCGCTAATTTCTTAATCACTACAGGGCCTGTTTTCAATGAACGCTCTACTATTCTCAGCAACTGGATACAGGGAATAAAGTATGATTTGAAGGATGATCCTTCCGAGTTTACAGGTGTTTATACCCTTACAGTAAATACGCCAGCCGGTACTGAAAAATATACCATGGATGTGCAATCGGCAAATAATGCAATCGTAGTGGGTAAAGACACCCTGAATGCACGTTTAAGTTATTCTGGTAAAGTAGTAAGTCTTAGTTATGCACCACAGGCGCGTCGTCGTCCGGGGGGAGAAGCTCCTGCAGGGGGTGCTCGCCCAGCTATGGCGGGTAGAGGCGGTGCAGATCAGTCGCTGCCGGCTACAGCTATAAAGCTAAGCGGAATGAGTAATGGATCAAGCTGGAGCGGTACAGGAATAGACTCTGCAGGTAATTCACTTACGTGGTATGCGGTATTAGATAAAAAGGCAGAAGTAAAACCTATCGAAGCGGCGGCTAAGAAACCAGTGCCGGATATAGGAAAAGTTATCTATCCTTTCCAGCCATTTGGATGGGAAGAAGGTAATGCGCCTAAGCAGGAAACAATACTGATTAAAAATGCAACAGTATGGACAAATGAAAAAGAAGGTGTATTGCAAAATACAGATGTACTGCTGAAAGGAGGAAAAATTGCCAGCGTAGGTAAAAATCTTTCTGGTGCAGGTGCTCGTGTGATAGATGGTACAGGTAAGCATATTACTGCCGGTATTATAGATGAGCACTCACATATAGCTGCTGCTTCTATTAATGAAGGGGGCCAGAGTGTCACTTCCGAAGTACGTATAGCAGATAACTTAAATCCCGATGATATTAATATCTATCGCCAGTTAAGCGGCGGTGTTACTTCATCGCATATCCTACATGGTTCGGCCAATGTTATTGGTGGACAAACACAGTTGATTAAACTGCGCTGGGGTGCGAATGACGATGACTTGAAATTTAAAAACTGGACAGGTCAAATCAAATTTGCCTTGGGCGAAAACGTAAAACGTTCTTCTTCTACGCAAGGAAATACAAGATATCCTGATACCCGCATGGGTGTAGAGCAGGTACTGATGGATGCGTTTACCCGTGCAAAGGATTATGAAAAAGCCTGGAAAGAGTACGATGCTAATAAGAATAAGAAAGGTGTAGTGATAGAAATGCCAAGACGTGATTTGGAGTTGGAAGCTTTAGTAGAAATTTTAAACGAAAAGCGCCATATCACTTGTCACTCTTATGTGCAAAGTGAAATAACAGGATCAATAGAAATAGCTAATAAGATGGGGTACAAGTATAATACATTTACCCATATCCTGGAAGGTTACAAAGTAGCAGATAAGATGAAAGCACATGGGTCTAATGCTTCTACATTTGCTGACTGGTGGGCCTATAAAATGGAAGTAGAAGATGCTATTCCTTATAATGCAGCTATTATGCATAAAGTTGGGCTGAATGTAGCTATCAACTCTGATGATGCAGAAATGGCCAGACGCCTGAATCAGGAAGCAGCCAAAGTGGTAAAATATGGTGGTGTATCAGAAGAAGAAGCATTGAAAATGGTTACTCTTAATCCTGCTAAGATGTTGCATGTAGATGATCGCGTAGGCAGTATAAAAGCAGGTAAAGAGGGCGATGTAGTTATATGGAGTGATCATCCATTGAGTATTTATGCAAAATCACTCTATACAATTGTGGATGGTGCTGTATATTTTGATAGAGAAAAAGATGAAAAGATGCAAGATCAGGTAGCGGCGGAGCGTGCACGACTTATCCGTAAGTTGAATGGTGAAAAAAGAGGTGGCGCACCTGTTGTTCCTGCACAGCCCAGCTACGTAGTTATGCACAGTTGTATGGATCACGGTCACGACCATGGTTTGCTGGTAATTGATGCAGAAGAAAATTATTAATGATTTTAACTATTCCAATTATGCGAGTATTATTCTTGTTTATCACAATGGGATTGTTGTTGCAGGCTAATGGCCAGTCAACAATATTACCAGCTCCACCTCAAAAAGGAGTAACCTTTATCAAAAATGCCACTATACACGTAGGCAATGGTAAGGTAATTGAAAATGGCACCATCAAATTGCAAGACGGAAAAATTGCAGAAGTAGGTGCTAATGTAACCATTCCTACAGGCGGGGATGTTACTGTTATTGATGGAAAAGGGAAACATGTTTATCCCGGCATTATTCTTCCTACAAGTACACTGGGTCTTGTAGAGATGTCTTCTATCCGTGCATCTAATGATGTAAGGGAGATAGGTGATTTAAATCCCAATGTACGTTCAATTGTTGCGTATAACTCTGATTCAAAGGTGATCAATACACTACGTTCTAATGGCGTGTTGTTTGCCAATGTTGTTCCGCAAGGTAGTTTGCTGGCAGGATCTTCCTCTGTAGTACAGTTGGATGCCTGGAACTGGCAAGATGCTGCTTATAAAACAGATGGAGGCATGCATTTGTACATGCCTTCTATGATGGCACGCTTTGGTGGCCGTGGTGGTTTTGGTGGAGGCCGTGGTGGCGGACCACAAATGGGAGCAGAAACCGATCCCGTAAAACAAGGATTGGAGCAGGTGGAAAAAGTAAAGCAGTTATTGCGGGAAGCGAAAGCATATACCGCAGACGAAAAGAAAGCAGAAGTTAATTTGAAATTTGAAGCGTTAAAGTCGCTCTTGGACAAAAAGCAAAAGCTATACATTCATGCTAATACGGTAACACAAATACTCGCTGCGCTTGATTTTGTAACAGAATTTGGTGTAGATGTAGTTATTGTAGGTGGTTCTGAAAGCTACCAGATTCCGGAATTGTTAAAGCAGCATAATGTATCTGTTATCTTACAGCAATCGCACAGACTGCCTACTGCGCAGGATGATCCAGTAGATCAACCGTATAAAACAGCTGCTATCTTACAAAAGGCAGGAGTGCTTTTTGCCATGACAGATGAAGATGGTCATAATCGTGGCCGTAACCTGGCATTCAATGCAGGTACAGCGGTTGCTTATGGACTTACAAAAGAAGAGGCTTTGCAGGCGATTACATTAAATGCTGCGAAAACATTGGGCATTGATGACAAAACAGGAAGTATAGAAGTAGGTAAAGATGCCAATATAGTGATTAGCGAAGGAGATATCCTGGATATGAAAACAAGCAATGTAACAGATGCCTTTATTCAGGGACGTAAAATAAACCTGGATGACAAGCAAAAGCAATTGTTTGAGCGCTATAATGAAAAATACAATTTAAAGAAGCCGTTCTAATTGAATTGTAGAGTGGTAGTAAAAGATTCGGCCCCGTTTTTAGCGGGGCCGTTTATATTTCAACCGTCCAGTGTTGAATATGGTGAGCATCGCATTTTTACTTTGAGAGTCAGGTGGTTAAAGCTTGTAAAAGGGTGCGATGCCTTTATTTTGTTGTTAAGTGACTGCGTATTTTTTCCAATCACGATGTAAACATAGCGCATGATTTACTATCCTGCAATAGTAAAACTACGTTGTTGAAAAAATGTTGAATATACGAAACAGGTAGGGTGGTGGCCGATGGGTCATCATTTAGTAAAACCTAGAGAAAGCCGGACTTATTTCTTATAAACTGTCAATATTCTAGGCATCTATGACTATTGAAAACTCTCTTCTACTTCTTCATCAATAATAAATTGCAGGTCATCAGCATTTTTTACGACTATTCGGGGTTTATTATTAAACAGTTCTACTTTTCCGGTTACAATGACTACACCCCTTGCAAATTTTTTATTCGTAAAAAGATAGTGCGATTTGATATTTTTTTTTCTCTACTAGAATTTATAAAAGCTCTTTCGGCGATTTACCACCAACGTATATCACTATGCTACGTAAGTCACCTTTTCCGGTAGTCGAAATACTATCAACTTTACCACTCACTGTTACAAGCTTTCCTGTTTTCTCTTTCAAATCACCTAATTCTACTCTTTCTTGTCCAAGTGTAGTTAGGGTAAGCGTGCAGAAAAAAATGACGATTAAAAATTTCATAGCCAATTATTAATAACGTTTAGAAAATGCTTTGCTGAATAAAAGTAGTATAACCGTTAATTAAAAGAGACTGTATAAAACAGTCTCTTTTAATTAGTAGTGCTTTGAATGTAAATTAGGCATCTTTCCCGTGGCATTGTTTGTACTTTTTGCCGCTTCCACAAGGGCAGGGGTCATTGGGACGTGTTTTAGGCGCTACTTTCACCGGCTCCTGTTTTACAGCAGGGCCAGCACCAGAGGGATCATAATAATCCTTTTCGTTGGCTGCATAATCATCTCCGGCAGCGTCTATTTCATCCTTGTTGATTTTCATTTTACTATAATCCGTTTTTTGCTGGCGCCCTTCTTTAAGTGGAGCGTTTTGCTGCTGAACAGGTATAGCAGAATGACACAGGAAGGAAACGATGTTTTTATTAACATCCGCATCCATATTTTTAAATTGCTGGAAAGCTTCTACTTTATAAATAACCAGCGGATCTTTTTGTTCTAAATAAGCCGTCTGTACGCTTTGTTTTAAATCGTCCATGGCACGAAGATGTTCTTTCCAAGAATCATCAATCACAGCAAGTGTAATCGTTCTTTCTAGGGCAGCTACCAGTTCATTCCCTTCTGTCTGGATTGTTTTATCAAGGCTGGCTAATACATTCATCCCTTTTTTACCATCAGAGAAAGGAACTACCACATTTTCGATATGGCCAGCCTGCGTTTGCCGTATATTTTTAAAAACGGGAATAGCATTTTTTGCCAATTCTTCTTTGTGACGGATATAGCTTTCTGAAGCTTCGTTGTACAATTTGTCAATGACTTTATTGATGTCACCTTTTTTAAAGTCGTCTTCGCCTATCTGCGTATCTATACCAAAGTTGACAATACAAGCCATTTTAAATCCTTCATAGTCTTCCTGCTCACGGAAACCTCCTACCAAGCTTTCTGCAACTACGGAGAAGGCATTGTCAATATCCAGTGCCAGCCTGTTGCCAAATAACGCATGTTGTCTTTTACTATAAATAACGTTACGCTGTTTATTCATTACGTCATCGTATTCCAACAAGCGCTTACGTATACCAAAGTTGTTTTCCTCTACTTTCTTTTGTGCCCGCTGAATGCTGTTGCTGATCATACTATGCTGGATCACATCTCCTTCTTTGTAGCCCAGTTTATCCATCATGGAAGCGATACGCTCGCTACCAAACATCCGCATTAAATCATCTTCCAACGATACATAAAACTGTGAGCTACCGGGGTCACCCTGACGGCCGGCACGACCTCGCAACTGCCGGTCTACACGGCGGCTTTCATGACGCTCCGTACCAATGATGGCTAATCCACCAGCTTCTTTTACTCCTGGGCCCAGTTTAATATCCGTACCCCGACCAGCCATATTGGTAGCGATGGTGATAGCCCCTGCTAATCCGGCTTCGGCTACTACCTGTGCTTCACGGGCATGCTGTTTTGCGTTCAATACATTATGGGGTATTTTTTTCTGTTGCAGCATACGACTTAGCAACTCACTTATTTCAACGGAAGTGGTACCCACCAGTACAGGACGACCAGCATTACGCAAAGCTTCTATCTCATCAATGGCTGCTTTGAATTTTTCCCGCTTGGTTTTAAATACTAAATCCTGCTTGTCTTTTCTTGTCAAGGTAAGATTGGTAGGAATACCTACTACATCCAACTTGTATATACTCCAAAGCTCTGCTGCTTCTGTTTCCGCTGTACCCGTCATACCGCATAGCTTGTGGTACATCCGGAAATAGTTCTGCAACGTGATGGTGGCATAGGTTTGAGTAGCCGCTTCGATTTTTACATTCTCTTTTGCCTCCAGCGCCTGGTGTAAGCCATCGCTATAGCGGCGGCCTTCCATGATACGGCCCGTCTGTTCATCTACAATTTTAATAGCGCCGTCAATCACTACATATTCTACATCTTTCTCAAACAGGGAATACGCTTTTAATAATTGTTGTACCGTATGGATACGGTCGGCTTTTTGAGAATAATCACTGAGCAGGGTCTCTTTTTGCTGTAATTTTTCTTCAGTCGTTGTGTCACTTTTTTCTACTTCGGCAAGTTTTACTCCTATATCCGGTAATACAAAAAAGTCAGGGTCTTCATTTCCTCTGGTGATCATATTAAGACCTTTGTCAGTAAGGTCTACCGAGTTTTGTTTTTCTTCAATATGGAAAAGTAGTTCGCTATCTACCACTTTCATATTACGTTGTTGATCCTGCAAGTAATAGTTTTCTGCTTTTTGCATTTTCACCTTAATACCGGGCTCACTCAGGAACTTGATGAGCGGGCCATATTTAGGTAAACCTCTATAGGCGCGGAATAAATGCAGGCCGCCTGTTTTAGCATCGTCTTCCCCTTTTTCGAACAATCTTTTTGCTTCATTGAGCGAGTGACGAACAATACGCTCCTGCTCTTGTACGAGTTGCTGTATTCTTGGCTTGTGTATATGATATTGCTGGTCTTCGCCTCTTGCTACAGGACCTGATATGATTAAGGGTGTACGGGCATCGTCAATTAGTACAGAGTCAACCTCATCCACCATAGCAAAATGGTGCTTGCGTTGTACCATTTCTTCAGGGGAGTGTACCATGTTGTCCCGCAGGTAGTCAAATCCAAATTCATTGTTGGTGCCATATGTGATATCAGCAAGATAAGCCTGTCTTCTTTCTTCAGAATTTGGCTGGTGCTTATCTATACAATCCACGCGTAATCCTAACCACTCGAAGAGTGGGCCATTCCATTCTTGGTCACGACGAGCCAGGTAATCGTTTACTGTTACAATGTGTACGCCTTCCCCGGCCAGCGCATTCAGGTAAGCGGGTAGTGTAGACACCAGTGTTTTACCCTCACCGGTAGCCATTTCTGCGATTTTTCCGGAATGGAGAACGGAGCCACCAATCAACTGTACATCGTAGTGTACCATGTTCCAGGTAACTTCTCCACCGGCAGCTGTCCACGTGTTTTTATAAATAGCTTTGTCACCTTCAATGGTGATATAGTTCTTTTTTACACTTAAGTTTCTATCCAGTTCAGATGCCAATGAGGTTAATGTTGTGTTCTCTTTGAAGCGACGGCTGGCTTCTTTTACTACGGCATAGGCTTCTGGCAGAATTTCATTTAATACCTCTTCTATCTTTTTATCTCTGTCTTTTTTGAGCTTATCAACCTGTTGATAAATGACATCTTTATTCAGTAGATCAGAGAAAGAAAGCTCTTCTGCTTCTTTATTTTTTTGCAAAACTTCATCATCTGTTGCCTTAAGATGCTCTTTTATTCTTTGGCGAAACTCAGTGGTTTTCTGCCGAAGTTCATCATTGGATAAAGAAGAATAACTGCTAAAATGTTGATTGATTTTCTCAACAAGGGGCAGAATTTTCTTTACATCTTTGTCTGATTTATTACCCCCGAAGAGTTTGGAAATGATACCTAGCATGGTCTTATATTAAATAGTGAGTGCTAAATTGTATAATTGGTTCTATCCTGTTTGTCAAAAAAAATGCTACGCTCTCGGGTAAGCCATTTTGTCAGCTAGCGAGTTGCGTAAGGAGGGCAAATATAACATTTAAGCATGACCGATAGCAGCTTTACTGTCGCCTATTACTGATTTTCTATAGGGATAATCTTGCCTTGAAAGCCCGTTTACCATTTCTTTAACTTACTTTGTTGTTTTAAATGGGCAGACATAAAAACTTAATACGAGAGGCGCTTTATTTCTTTGCAGGCGGTTGTGTGCTTATAGCTCTGCTATTTGCAAGCTGCAATCAACAGGAAGATATAGTTGTTTCCATTGAGGATGTAAATCCTGCCGATATTTTTTATGATTGCACCATTTCCGGCGATGAGGAATCGGGCATGGCTTATCTTAAGTTTCATTTACGATGGGGTGACGAGAATGGTTCGCCTTTAAAACTGGGGTCAGCGGATACAGTAACGTTAAGCGGGAATCCCTTGCAGGAGGATAGCTCTGTTTTAAAAGGTGTTTACTATGAAGGCTTTTTTCCTGTTGACAAAAAGCTTACACATACTCTCCGGTTGGCAATGCAGGAAGGCGTTTTTGAAGAAAGTTTTACATTCAACCCCTTTTACTTAAGAGATACATTGCCTTCACACATTGATAGGCGCGAGGGGTTTACCATAGATATTATAGGACTTGACTCCGTAGATTATATCGGGTGGTTATTGGCAGATACTTCGTTGTATGGCAGAGATATTTATCGCTTTGATACTATAAGAAACGGCCGGCTGGTAATTGATACAAAAAGTCTTTCCCGCTTAAAATCAGGTCCGGTTAACTTTCAATTGTATAAAGAACAGGAAGAAATGTTTACTCATATGCCGGGAATGAAGGGCCGGCTGAATAAAGTATATATTCTCCGAAGAGATTTTACGCTTGTACCGTAATTATAGTTAATTAAGTTTATCTTCAAATAGCTGTTTTTTAATCATATACGATAAAAGGTACTTTCCGCAATACACAAATCAAGTACTTCTACTATGTGATATATTGTAGGAATTTTTCATCTTGTGAAAGAATTAATACTTGACTTTTAAAACATATACCAATATTACCCCATGAAAAATCACGAGAGTAATGCTGTAATTAAAGTTGCCATCGCAGACGATCATACTTTATTCCGTACTGGTGTTAAAACATCCCTTTCCAGCCGTAAAGACATTCAAATGGTAGCAGAAGCCGAAAATGGTATGCAGCTACTTAATTTATTGCGTCATATTCAGCCGGATGTTGTTCTACTCGATATCCAAATGCCTATTATGGACGGGTTGACTACTTTGCCAGAAATCAAAAAATTGTATCCCGGAGTAAAAGTTATCATGCTTTCTATGCATAATGATCATTCTGTGATTTCCCGTATGATGGAAATAGGAGCCAATTCTTACTTAACAAAAGAATCGGGTTCGGAAATGATTTATGAAGCTATTCGCACAGTTTACGAACAGGATTTTTATTTCAATGATCTTACCAATAAAGCATTGCTTAACGGTTTGCGTACAAAGCGTGTGGCAGAGTCTTCTATGCCGCAGGATGTACATCTTACCGATAAGGAAATTACCATTCTGAAATTAATGTGTGAAGAAAAAAGCACTAAAGAAATTGCTGACATTGTAGATCTGAGTCCGCGTACTGTAGAAGCCATTCGTGATAAATTGAAAACAAAAACCGGAACCAAATCAATGGCGGGGCTGGTTA
>CAZPPM010000098.1:0-12567 GCA_964588445.1 uncultured Citrobacter sp. | reverse complement strand
AATTGACTCTTTTTCATCTTTTACGTTTTTAAAATTAAGACTTTTGTCCACTTTTTATAACGTACTATTTTTGGGGGAGCTTACAAGGGTGACGAGTAGGAACTCAGCTTTTACAATTCTTACAAAGTCCTGTCAGGACACAGTTCACGGTTTCAATAGTATAACCACTGGGAACAGAAAAATGAACAGCTTCAGGCAGACATTCTATGGTTTGGCAATTGGTGCAACGAAAATGAAAATGATTGTCTGTAAAACTATGTTCATCGCATTTCATGCAAACGGCAAAGTATTGTTTGCCATCTTCAGCTACAATTTTATGCACCAGCCCATCTTCACAAAATCGGTTTAATACTCTGTAAATAGTAGCCCGGTCGATTTCCACATCAATTTTTTGCTCGATCGCATCGCGACTCATCGCTTTCCCTGCTTTTACCAGTAAATCTAAAACAGCTTCCTTGGAGGGTGTATTTCTGCGTTTCATTTCTTTTGCTACTACAAAATTAATGCAAATTGTTCGCAATAAATTAATGCGAATATGTCGCATTAGTAAAAATCTTCATTACATTTGCCAAAATAATTAAAACTATGAGCAAAAGCTTTCAACTACCAAGCACTGCTTTTAAAGCTACAATGGTCTTGCTATTATCTCTTGCGCTCTTCAGTTGCAAGCAAGAATCTCAAAAAGCGAAAGAGGTAACAAGCGAAACGCAGAAATTGGGAAAGCCCGAATATTTTTTGCTTCGGCCTGAATTGGAAAAAATGTACGGTTATACCCAAGCGGTTAGAGTTGGAGATATTGTAAAAATAGGCGGTGTAATCAGTATTGATGAAAAAGGTAGTGCCATTGCAAAAGGCGATTATCTGCAACAGATGAAAAACTGTTATGCGAGTTTGGACAAAGTACTCAAACATTACGGTGGTACTTTTGATGATGTTATACTTGAAAATATCTACACAACGAGTATGACCGAACTTCAAAAAAATGCTTCCTACCGACACGAAATTTATAAAAATCATTTTCCTACAGGAAGTTGGATTGGTATTAAAGAGTTGGGTTTGCCCGAAATGATGATTGAAATAGAATTGGAGGCATTAATTCCTAAAAAATAAATTTAAAATCGGTCTAAGCACTCAATGATTTACTACGATCATAAAGATGTTGCATCACGTCATAACTTAATGAAAATAATTCGCATCTAAATTTACTGTGCATAGGTTGGTGGTATAACTTCAGGTGAAAAGAAAAAAGCATACACCTGAGTGTACAATAAATTAGTGCAGTGTTTTCGGTTATCTACGTATGAGAGTCTGAACAGAGAGGTAGCTTGGTTGATAGCAGTGAATAGTAATTTTATTTCGCTACAGTCATGTTTCATATTCTGAGATATATCGTTGCATCGTGCACGGTCAAATCTTTTTGTTGAAATAGGTAGGCAGCATAAATAGCATGGATATACCCTTCGGACAAAGCATGGGGTAGGGTACCAGGTTCATTCAACAGATGTAGCTTGAGTAATTCACGAATGCAGTTGACCTGGTGAAGTAAGCTAAGGTTATGGTTTCCATAAGTTCTATTGAGATGCGTAGTGAGTTTCCCAGCTATTCTCATCTTACTATAGGTAATAGTTATTACTTAGTCGGGTAGAGAAAGAACTTTATTTCAGTTTCCCGAAGGAGATATAATAAAGAAATTGGTAGATTATATAGACTTGTAGTAACTTCCTATCCTTCTTCACACCTAAAACCAACAAATATGCAGGAACTAATTATTCAACTCCTTTCCGGCGCTGCAGGAGGTAATGCCGCAGGCGGCCTACTCAAAAAACTAAATATGGGCACTCTCTGGAATACTATTACCGGGCTCATTGGTGGCTTTGGAGGCGGTCAGTTGCTCAACGTACTCAATACGGGTGGTGATACCAATAGCATGATTGCCCAAATACTTTCCGGTGTGGGAGGCGGTGGTATTCTTACAGCTATTGTAGGATTTATCAAAAAGCAATTGGCTAAGTAGTTACGTCTTTAACCAAGCACTTCTTCTCCTCCTGGTTGTAACTTATTTATCGAGTCGTTGTATACCGGGAGGAGAATTTTCTTTCTTCACTATTCAGAAATCACACTTTTTCTTTCTTAATGCGTTGATTAGATTTTTTTGCTATTGGCTTATTTCGAGACTATCAATTTGTGATTATAAGAAATCAACTTCGGAAATCCATTTGAGATCAGTAATAGAAAGATTTTTTGATTTTAGGAAATCATCTACAGCTGCTAAGCTAGAAAATGAGTAGTTTTTATTCATTATGTAGTCTTCTTCTTGAGGAAATTTATCATTTGAAAAAGCCTCTTTTGTTATTTCGGCAAACCAAAGATTATATGGTTCGTTTTTAATTTGTTCTTGCTCAAGAAAAATTTCTTTTAGTTCAGGCTTAGTAAATCTTTCGAAAAAGTTTTTTAATGGCTTTCTTTTAGAAAGTATTATCCAGGCAACTCCATTTTGTTTTGGTTCTATATTTGTTCCAAATGATTTATTACTCTCTAAGTACTGCTCTAATTGCTCTTTTGTCATTACAAAAATATTCTTATTATCTCCGTGCTTTTAATCTTGATACAATTGTATTGAAATTTTTTTTCAGATTTTCGATTTTAGGGTTCAATTTAAGAAGTTCAAGAATCATATATAACCGCTGTTCTAGCAAGTAGAAACTCTTTGTGAAGAAAACCATATAACTTCCGGAATCATGGACGATTTAATCGAAATAAAGCTTGAGTCTGTTAATAAAGATTGGTTTAAAAAATAGTTTCTAATATCAAGAAATTCTTTGCCAGTAATAAAATACTTGTATATCGCAATGGTATCACTTTTTAACAAAGCAGAATCTGATGCTAATAATATTGTTGGCATTGGTTTATCCTGATCGCCACTATGCCACATATAGATTTTTTTTGCTTGAGCGTCACTATTTATTGCGGCCGCTAATGCAAAAACTAGAAATACCTGATACAGTCGTATATGTTATTTGTTTCTGATTTTCACTTCTGAGGCTACATATTTATGAATCTAGGGCCTTGGGAACTGTTGATTTTTTATATTGATGATCGAATATTGTCAAGCATAAGGAAGACTAATAGTAAACTGTGTGCCCTTGCCCGGTGTGCTTTCCATCTGCAATTCTCCTCCATGTACTTTTGTTATGATATCATAGCTCAAACTTAGACCCAGGCCGGTTCCCTGGCCGGTAGGTTTGGTCGTAAAAAAGGGTTGGAAAATTTTATCAGCAATATGTGAAGGAATACCCTCGCCATTGTCTCTTACTTTTATGATCACGCTATCCTTCTCTTTTCGTGTAGTGATACTAATTGTTGGCTGATAGTCGGGAATGTTTTCTTTCTTTTTTTCGTTAACAGCGTAAAAAGCGTTATTGATTAAATTTAATATCACTCGTCCTATATCCTGTGCAATAATATTGAGCTTGCCAATTGTTGTATCAAAGTTTGTTTCAAAGGAAGCATTGAAAGTTTTGTCTTTTGCCCTCAATCCGTGATACGATAGCCGGAGATACTCGTCACATAGCGTATTGATATCTGTCCATTCTTTTTTACCACTATTGCTACGGCTGTGCTGTAACATGCCTTTTACAATAGCATCGGCCCGCTTACCGTGGTGATTTATTTTTTCAAGATTCAGAATAAGGTCGTTCGCAATTTCTTTTACATTTTCTGTATGCCCTTTGTCAACTTCGTCAATCATTTCTTTTGTTAATTCCATACTTACTTCAGAGAAGTTATTAACGAAGTTTAATGGGTTTTGAATTTCATGGGCTATGCCAGCAGTAAGCTCTCCCAGCGATGCCATTTTTTCTGCATGAATGAGTTGCTGTTGTGTGGATTTTAATGTTTCGTAGGCAGAAGCATTGTCCAGCGCAATAGCTGTATACGTAGCAATATTCCGCAGCATGTATAAATGATAGTCAGAGTACGCTTTTTCCTGAAAGCTTTGAACGGTTAATACGCCCAGTTTTTTTTCTTTAATGGTTAAAGGCAAATAGATAACAGAAACAGGATGCCCGCCGGCATGAGGCTTGGGAATGGCCTGCACATATTTTTTATATTCACTTTCTATATTGCCAATAATAATTTCTTTACCTGTAGTGAAAGAGATAACACCTAGTCGGCTGTCATCCGTGATAGCATTATAATAAGCAGGCAATATTTCTCCCTGCTCGTAGGTGGAGGGAAAGTCTATTTGCTTTAAGGCAGCATTGTAAATGCCAATGCCAAAGACATTGGCATCCATTATAGTGTTTACATTCTTATAAACAGTGCCTATTATCTTTTCAATAGATAAGGAGGATGTAATCTTCTGGCCGATTTCTTCCAGTAGTTCTACATTGTTGTAGGATTGTTGTAATAATGTATTCGCTTTTTGTTTTTGCCGGTTATTGCGCAATAGTAATACTGCTATCAGGATAATAAGACCCAATAGGGAAAGAGAAGTGATTAGAAAGTTTTTTTGACTTTTCTTTTGAGCGGCCATCTCTGTTATTCTCGTTTCCGTTTTGGCCATTTCATATTCATGTTGTAGCAAGTTGGCTTTATTGCTTACCTGCGTATTTTGCATGCTGTCTCTATAAGAGATAAAAAGGTCTTGATAGTAATAAGCTTTTTCAAAGTCCTTTTTCTGTTTATAAATGGCAGCCAACGCTTCTGAATTATCCCTTAGAAATTCCAGGTAGTTGCTTTCTTCGGCAGCTTTTAATCCTTTTTGTGCATAGTATAAAGCACTGTCGGTCATATTTTTTTTCAAATAAGTTTTGGAAAGCGTTGCTGCTATCCAAGCAATACCTGCAAGGTCATTTATTTCTGTTGCTATTTTTAAAGAAGAAAAACCGTAGTTAAAAGCTTCGGGCAGATTACCCATACGTAAATAAACATCTGCAAGATTGCTTTGATATAATTCAACATTGTAGGCCGATTTATCTATGGAAAGAGCTTCGGTATAGGCAGCGATAGCTTCCGGGTATTTTCCCATCAGGCGGTAGGCCTCGCCAATGCTGTTTATTAGGGAAGGGTCTTTTAAGGCTAGTTTATCGGAGATGGCCGCAGATTTTTGAAGGCATTCAAGCGCTTTCTCATTGTCGCCTAGCATACTGTAAATATCGCCAATACCCCTCCAGGAAATCTGCAATCCGCCAAGATCGCCAATAGCTTCTGATGTATGTACAGATCGCAAAAGCCACTCCATACCTAATGGATAGTTGGCAAAAACATGGGAGTAGGCAGTACCTATGCTTCTCTCGGCGTTTGCAAGTATTTTTTTATTGGTTAGTTCCCGTGCAAGCTCTTCGGCTTTTAGCATTTTTTCAAGTGAAGCTGTGGGCTCATTTGCAAAAGATAATATGTTTCCTAAATAGAGCAATGAGCTCGACTGCCACTCTTTGTCATTCAATTCTACTGCTTTTGCATAAGATTCTTCTGCGATGGCTAAGGCGGAGTTAATGTTACCCCTGTTTAACTTTAATTCGATTAGACTAAACATGCTTTCAAAAACCCCTCCCTTATAATCTATTTTTTTGGCCAGAGTTAACGCTTCTTGGGATAGGCTGTCAAGTGTGCCAGATTTTATATAGGTAGTGTCGCTGGTTCTATTAAAGTTGCGTACAAATCTATTAATAAGGTTGACATAGGCAGTGTCCTGCTTCGGGAGTTTTTCTAAAGACTGTTTAAGCTTATCAAGATCGGTGTTTTGAGCATAGCTGCTAAGCCCCGAAAAAAAAATCAAAAGCAATAAAGAAAAATTTCTCATGTATAAGGAATAGGTGGTTGAGGTATATGGAGGGTCTCTCTCTACTTTTACTGCGATAAGGGGTGCTTGTATAAATGTTGTTTCATTCTCGAACATAGTTTTGTTCCGGTATGAGTTGTAGTGTGTTGTTTAGGTGTTCCGGTGTGGCCAGCGAGGGTCTTCAAAGGGAGAAAGTTTGAGTAATATACAGATAAAATGAAAATAAAAGCGCATCATATCTGTAATTCATATTTAGTAGATAAAAATTCGGCATTTGAAGTAATAGAAAACAATGGCTATATCTGGGCTTTGTTAAAGATTGTCCTTGTAGCGTATCATAATTTTCAAGCAGCTCTTTAGTAACTTTACTATATGGAAACGCTAGAACAAATAGCCGAATTTAAATCATCTCCCGAGCTGATTGAAAAGTTGTATGCGCATAGCATACAAAAGAATTATGCGGCGGGCACTGTAATTCTGAACGAAAATGCCTACATCCGTTCTATTCCCATTGTAGCCAAAGGGATGATGAAAGTGATACGTACTGAGGAAGACGGCCGGGAGATTTTACTGTATTATATAAAAGCAGGCGAAAGCTGCATTATGTCATTTCTGGGCGGACTGCATAAGGAAACGAGTAAAGTGAAAGCAGAAGTGGAGGAAGATGCGGAGCTTCTTTTTTTGCCCATTGATAAAGTTTCCTTGTTTATCAAAGAATATCCACAATGGCTGGATTATATCTTTCGTCTTTACCATAAGCGCTTTGAAGAGTTGTTGGAAATTGTCAATGCTATCGCTTTTAAAAAAGTAGATGAACGCTTATTGAACTTGTTGTACAAAAAAAGAGAGGTAACCGGTAATACAACTATATCCATTACGCATGAGCAATTGGCTAATGAGTTGGGTACAGCAAGAGTAGTAGTTTCAAGATTATTAAAGCAATTGGAGGAAAATGGCGTAGTGCAGCTGGGTAGAAATAAAATTACTCTTATGTAACCAAAGTTGCTGTAGACGTTTCTTCATTGATGCATTTTTGCGGCATCAATTGTAATAACGGATGATTATAGCAGGTTATTTGGCATCGGTATTTATTGGAGTTGCATTGGGGTTAATAGGAGGTGGCGGTAGCATTCTTACTGTTCCCGTTTTGGTTTATCTCTTCCATATAGATACTGTATTGGCAACAGCGTACTCTCTCTTTATTGTAGGTGCCACAAGTATAGTTGGGTCTGTAGCTTATTTCAAAAAAGGCGCTGTAAATAGCAAAGCGGCTATTGTATTTGGTATTCCGTCGATTATTGCTGTTTTCCTCACAAGAGCCTATATCGTTCCGGCTATTCCGCAAGAAGTTTTTAGCATAAATAGTTTTGTAGTCACAAAGAATATACTATTGATGCTGCTTTTTGCCATATTGATGATGGTGGCTTCTTATGGAATGATTAAGCCGGAGAAAAATAAGGAGCAAGAAGTTGTTCGGAAAAAGCAATTCAACATTCCCCTTGCTCTTATAGAAGGAACTATTGTAGGCACGCTTACGGGTCTTGTAGGCGCAGGAGGCGGTTTTTTAATTATTCCGGCACTGGTTGTCATCAGTAAATTACCTATGAAAGAAGCTATCGGTACCTCCTTGGTGATTATTGGTGCAAAATCTTTGATAGGCTTTTTAGGCGAGAATAGCGAAGCAGGTATCGATTGGCTATTTCTGTTAAAAATAACAGCCTTTGCGATAGCCGGTATTTTTATAGGTACAGCATTAGCTAAGAAAATAGATGGCGAAAAGCTGAAACCGGCTTTTGGTTGGTTTGTGTTGATAATGGGCGTTTATATCATTATAAAAGAAACATTATTGGGTTAATTTTGTTTTGTAACTAAAGTAGCTGTATTCGTGCGAGGAATACCTCAATTTTACAGTATTCAATCAGTATAGAACAGTAAAAATATAAGCGTATGACTATTGAGCAAATTTATACAGGCTGTCTGGCGCAAGGCGCCTATTATATTACTTCCAATGGAGAAGCGGCTATTATTGATCCCTTACGGGAGACGCAGCCGTATATTGACAGGCTAACAAAAGATGGCGTACAGTTGAAGTATATTTTTGAAACGCATTTTCATGCTGATTTTGTAAGTGGTCATATTGACTTAAGTAAAAAGACCAATGCGCCTATCGTCTACGGGCCTACAGCTAATCCGGCATTTGAAGCCATTATTGCAGAAGATAATCAGCTTTTTAAAATTGGAGCCATTACAATTAAAGTATTGCATACGCCCGGCCATACGATGGAAAGCTCTTGCTATTTGTTGATAGATGAAGATGGAAAAGCAACAGCATTATTTAGCGGCGATACTCTTTTTCTGGGAGATGTAGGTCGCCCCGACCTAGCACAGAAAGCGGCAAGCATGACACAGGAAGAACTGGCCGGATTGCTTTATGAAAGCCTGTACAATAAAATACTACCACTGGCAGATGATATTACTGTTTATCCTGCGCATGGTGCCGGGTCAGCATGTGGTAAAAATATGATGAAGGAAACAGTAGACTCTTTGGGTAACCAAAAGAAAATGAATTATGCATTGAATCAGCCCAATAAAGAGGCTTTTGTTAAAGCTGTTACAGATGGATTATTACCACCGCCGGCCTACTTTGGGATGAATGTGGCGATGAATAAGCAAGGCTACGATAGTTTTGAAGATGTATTAAATCAGGGAATGAAAGCGCTGAGTGCAGAAGAATTTGAAGCGGCAGCAGAAGCGACAGGTGCGTTAGTTTTAGATACAAGAGGCAGCGGCGATTTTTCCAAAGCATTTATTCCTCAATCCATCAATATTGGTTTGAAAGGAGATTTTGCTCCCTGGGTAGGGGCGATGATTATAGATGTAAAACAACCGGTGTTACTGGTAACAGATCCGGGTACAGAAGAGGAAGCCGTTACACGATTGAGCCGTGTGGGATTTGATAATGTGGTGGGGCATTTGGCAGGAGGTTTCGAAGCGTGGAAAAATAGCGGTAAAGAAATAGATACTATTAACCGGGTTACTGCAGAGCAATTTGCAAGCGAAGTAAAAGTGGGTGAGAGTAAGGTGATTGATGTGCGTAAAGAAACAGAATATGCTGCCGAGCATGTGGATGAAGCCTATAGCAAGCCACTCGCTTTTATCAATGACTGGGTAAAGGATATAGATACTAAAGAGCATTTTTATCTGCATTGCGCCGGTGGTTATCGTAGCATGATTGCGGCAAGTATTTTACAGGCAAGAGGATATAGGAATTTTACAGAAGTAGAAGGTGGCTTTACAGCGATAGCTAAGACCAATGTGCCTAAAACAGATTTTGTATGTCAAAGCAAAGTGTTAGGATAATTTTTTTTACCATACTTGTAATAGCGGTGTTGGGCATACTTAAAAATGTATTGGGAAAAACAGATAACAAGCTTTTGCGGGAAGCGGTTAAAAAAGATCCGTTTCTGGTAGATGTGCGTACTACCGCTGAGTTTGACTCAGGAACGGTAGCAGGGGCCATCAATATTCCGCTGGATAAATTGCCGCAACAACTAGAAAAGTTTACTGGTAAAGAGACTATCGTTGTTTTTTGCAGAAGTGGTAATAGGAGCGGCAAAGCAAAAGACATCTTAGAGCAAAAAGGGTTTCGCAATATTGTGAATGGCGGTTCCTGGCAAAATGTAAAAAAGGTAATCGATGAGCAACAGCAATAATGATAGGCAGCAAGCAAATTTGCTCGATCAGCATTATTGGAATACAAGATGGGAGCAGCGTGAAATGGGCTGGGATATAGGGTATGCTTCTCCGGCTATTGCAACCTATATGGCACAGTATCCTAATAAGCAGGCGGCTATTTTGATTCCCGGTTGCGGAAATGCCTACGAAGCAGAGTACTTAGTAGCAAAGGGATTTACTAATATTACCTTGATTGATATTGCGCCTAATCCCGTTGCTGCCCTACAGAAAAAATTTGTCAATACGCCTCAGGTAAATGTAGCGTGTGGAGATTTTTTTCATCACGAAGGAAAGTATGATTTGATGATAGAGCAAACATTCTTTTGTGCGATTTTACCTGATAAGCGAAAAGAGTATGTAGAAAAGGCAGCTTCTTTGCTCAATAAGAAAGGAAGAATTGTGGGACTGCTATTTGATAAAGTATTTGAAAAGCAAGGCCCACCTTTTGGTGGTAGTGAGGAGGACTATCGCAATATTTTTGTTTCTCATTTTGAAATTAAAAAAATGGAACACTGTTATAATAGTATACCTGCCAGGGCACAGTCAGAAGTTTTTATTAATCTTATTAAAAAATAAAGGATGAAAAAATATTTAAGCAGCTGGAATGTAATGCGGGTTATTCGATTATTATTAGGCGGCGTTATTGTAGCACAAGGTGTTCTTACGGGACAATGGGTGTTGGCAACGCTGGGAGGACTGTTTTCTTTGTTTGCCTTATTGAATATTGGTTGTGGTATAGGCGGCTGCAATGTGCCTGTTGTAAAAACTACGAAACAAACAGACGAAATAGTATATGAAGAAGTTCGTTAAGAAAAATTTGTTAGCAATAATCGGAATAGTAATCGGTATGATAGCCGGATACCTTTACTGGCGATTTGTCGGTTGTTATTCGGGTACTTGCGCTATTACATCCAAACCTTTTAATAGCACTATATATGGGGCTATCATGGGGGGATTATTGTTTTCTTTGTTTCAAACCAATAAAAAAGAGAGTGTATGACATTTGGTGAAATTATTCAACAGGACAAGCCTGTGTTGGTAGATTTCTTTGCGACCTGGTGTGGTCCTTGTAAAATGCAAAGTCCCATTTTGGAGGAGCTAAAGAAAAGAGTAGGTGACAGCGCTTCTATTATTAAAATAGATGTAGATGTAAATCCGCAAGTAGCCAATAAATACAATGTTCAGGGTGTTCCTACGTTAATTTTATTTAAGAAAGGTGAAATACGTTGGCGGCAATCAGGGGTAGTACAGGCAAGAGAATTGGAAAAACTAATACAGGAAAATTTATGATGATGTTACGGAGGTATTTATTTGTTGTGGTTTCTTTGTTGGCTATTGGCTGCACCCATGGGCAGGGTGGATCAGATACGACGCGCCTTTCGGCAGAAATGTTTTTAGAAAAAATTCAAAAAGAAAAGGATGTTCAACTGGTAGATGTGCGTACGCCCTACGAGTTTAAAAACGGATATATAGAAAACGCACTCAATATTGATTGGGGAGGGAAGGAATATAAAAACCAAGTAGCCACTTTAGATAAAACAAAACCCGTATTGGTTTATTGCCTGAGTGGAGTGCGCAGTGCAGCCGCAGCGGAGACAATGCGGGGGTGGGGATTCCAGGTGTACGAATTGAGTAAAGGATTATTGGAATGGCGAGTTTTAAACTTTCCGGAAATCAAAGGCAAAACATCGGCAAACAGTACATCATTGCCACAGTTTAAGCTACTGCTGCAGTCAGATAAACTTGTATTGGTTGATTTTTATGCAGAGTGGTGTGCTCCCTGTAAAAAAATGAAACCTTATCTGGAAAAAATAAGCAAAGATCTATCGGATAAACTTATTCTTGTCCGTATGGATGCGGATGAAAATGCAGCATTATGCAAAGAGCTGAATATTGCAGCCCTACCCGTATTACAACTGTATAGGCAAAATGAAATGGTATGGATGCATACAGGATTTATTGATGAGTCAACTTTACGGGAGCAAATTAAAAAACTAGATAAATAAGCGAATAGACGACAGCAAGTAGTTGTATGCAATGACTAGTGTAAGGAGGTAAGTTTTTTACCTCTTTTTTAGTTGTGTAACAAATGTAACTGTAGAGGCATTGCCAGATTGTATTTTTGCAGCTTAAATAGCAAATCATTTAGCATGATAGATTTTATTAAACAACCCTGGCCTTGGTATGTGGCAGGCCCTTTAATCGGCTTGGTTATTCCGGCTTTACTGATTTTAGGTAATAAGTCTTTTGGCATTAGCTCTTCGTTACGACATATTTGTGCTTCCTGCTTCCCCGCCAATATTTCTTTTTTTAAGTATGACTGGAAAAAAGAAGTATGGAATTTGTTTTTTGTAGTGGGCATATTGCTGGGCGGAATAGTAGTTACAGCCTTTCTGGCCAACCCTAATCCAATAGAAGTAAACCCTAAACTAGTAACGGAGTTAGGTGGATATGGTATTACCCATTATGATAAGTTGGTGCCGGAAGATATTGCGAACTGGCAATCTTTATTTACGCTAAAAGGTTTTCTATTGATGGTAGTGGGTGGTTTTTTGGTAGGGTTTGGTACCCGATATGCAGGAGGATGCACCAGCGGGCATGCTATTATGGGAATCTCCAATTTGCAGTGGCCATCGTTGGTAGCAACCATCTGTTTTATGATTGGAGGATTTATTATGGCAAATTTGCTCTTACCCTTTATTCTTTCATTGTAAATCGTACAGTATGCAGCAATCTATAAAAGAAATGAATGATAAGGATATTCGATCGCTGGATGCGATATGTGTGAACGAAAGTCGTTTACAGCACAAATGGTATCATAACCTGAAATATCTTGTTATAGGAATTTTCTTCGGTATTGTTTTCGTGAAGGCGGAAATAGTAAGTTGGTTTCGTATACAGGAAATGTTTCGTTTGCAATCTTTTCACATGTATGGTATCATTGGTAGCGCTATTGCTGTAGGAATGATTTCCATTTGGATCATAAAGAAGTTTAATATTAAAACGATCTATGGTGAGCCCATTGTTATAGCTCCTAAAAAATTCAACAA
>CAZPPM010000097.1:528-12681 GCA_964588445.1 uncultured Citrobacter sp. | reverse complement strand
AGAGAATAATCGCGGAATTCTTTGGAGAATTTCTTTGGCGCTGTTTGCGCTTTGGCGAAGTGATTTACTTCTGCCTGAGTGGAGTGTTTTTCTTTTTTATCGCCAAAAGAAAGCTGGAGTGCATTATAGCCGTCTGTTTCTTTTGTTTTCACTTGCGTTACTACGCAAGGACCTGCTTCGATAATCGTACAAGCTGTTTGCTTGCCCGTGGGGTCGAAGATACTGGTCATCCCAATCTTTTTTCCAATAATACCTTTCATGGTTTGTACAAATTTTTCGCCTGCAGGATTATTGGGACAACCTTGTACATCTTTCGCCTGCCGACGAAAGAG
This sequence comes from uncultured Citrobacter sp., assembly GCA_964588445.1. Lineage (GTDB taxonomy): Bacteria > Bacteroidota > Bacteroidia > Chitinophagales > Chitinophagaceae > CAZPPM01. Next base: position 12,349 of record CAZPPM010000097.1, on the reverse strand, counting down.
GTTTCAATCCCCGTTTGCTACCGACCTTTTCCTTTTTTTCAGAAGTACCGGTAGTAAACAAACCCTGAATGGCTTGTTTTATGTGAATATGCCAGAGCTCTTTTCTGTTGTCGATTTCTCTTCAACTTTTGAGAGATAACTTTTAATTTTTTATAAGAACTATTTTTCTTCTACTTAAAGTAAAAGAAAATCTTTTACGCTTTGATCTCTACTTCTACACCGCTGGGCAAATCCAACTTACTCAATGCATCTACTGTACGTGAACTAGACGTGTAAATATCCAAAAGGCGCTTATGCGTAGCCAATTGAAATTGTTCACGACTCTTTTTGTTTACGTGAGGAGAACGCAACACGGTAAATATTTTAGTGCGGGTAGGTAAAGGAATAGGACCTGTAACTACAGCACCTGTGCTGCGAACTGTTTTTACGATTTTTTCGGCAGATTTATCTACCAGATTGTGATCGTAAGACTGTAATTTGATTCTGATTCGCTGAGACATGTGTTAAACCCAATTTTCTTTTGGGAGTGCAAAGGTAGGGGGGACAGTGTTATCATCCAAATAGTTGGGTAATATTTTTCATTCCATGGAAAATAAAATTTCGGAAAAGCTTATCAGCAGGCCTCTTCCCGGACTTTCTACCCATAAATTGTCCTGGAAAAAATATTAACTTATTGATAAACAATGGATAACTAAATCGTACCATCCTCATATCTCGTAAATGATAAAGGACCCATTACTGAGTCCTTAACCTTTTGACATGTGCTCATTTTCCACAGGGGCTCGCGCCTCTCTATACAAGATTTTAAAAACGGAGTGAGAACATCGAAATTCTACAAAAACGATGCCACCTTAATGAGTATCAATTGATTTAAGTTAATTAATTGGCTGAATAAGGCTTAAAAACACCATTTACTACCTGATCAGGATTTATTCGCCTACTCCTTTTATTATCATTCCAATTTACTCTACATGAAAAAGCCCCGTTTAATACGGGGCTTTTTCATTATTCTTAAAATCAACTACGATTAAGCGTTAACTTTTCCTTTCACCTTCGCTATCACTTCTTCAGCAATATTAGTAGGCGCAGGAGAGTAATGCGAGAACTCCATAGTAGAAGATGCACGACCAGAAGATAAAGAGCGCAATTGTGTCACATATCCAAACATTTCACTTAGTGGCACTTTTGCTTTTATAACTTCAGCACCGGCACGGCTATCCATACCTTCCATCATACCCCTACGACGGTTAAGGTCACCCGTTACATCACCCATGTACTGAGCAGGTGTGATCACTTCTACTTTCATAATAGGTTCCAACAAAATAGGCTTTGCCTTGCGGGCAGCTTCGCGGAAACCTTGCTTAGCACACAATTCAAACGACATACCATCAGAGTCCACAGCGTGGAAGCTACCGTCAAATATGCGAATTTTCATGTTGTCTACAGGATAGTTAGCGAGTACACCTGTGGTCATTGACTGCTCAAATCCTTTTTGGATAGGCGCAATAAACTCACGAGGGATAGAACCACCTACGATATTATTAACAAACTGGAAGTTCTTATCAGGATTCTCTTTTTTCCAATCTTCATCAACAGGGCCTAACTCAAACATAACGTCGGCAAATTTACCACGACCACCGGTTTGTTTTTTCAACGTCTCGCGGTGTTGTATAGTTGTATTGAATGCCTCTTTGTATGCCACCTGTGGAGCACCCTGGTTTACTTCTACTTTAAACTCACGACGCATACGGTCAATGATAATTTCCAAGTGAAGCTCACCCATACCACGTAAGATGGTTTGGCCGGTGTCCTCATCTGTATTTACACGCAGTGTCGGGTCTTCTTCTACTAGTTTAGCGATAGCCATACCCATCTTATCTACGTCAGCCTGTGTTTTCGGCTCTATCGCAATAGCGATTACCGGCTCAGGGATGAACATATTTTCCAATACAATCGGATGGTTCTCGTCGCAAAGGGTATCACCAGTTTTAATTTCTTTAAAACCAACTGCTGCACCAATATCACCTGCTTCGATAAAATCGATAGGGTTTTGTTTGTTAGCAAACATTTTCATGATACGACTGATACGCTCTTTTTTACCGCTACGTACGTTTAATACATACGAACCAGCATCCAGGTGACCAGAGTATGCCCGGAAGAAAGCCAGACGACCTACGAATGGGTCGGTCATAATTTTAAAGGCCAATGCCGCAAATGGTTCTTTAGGATCCGGTTTGCGGTACATTTTCTTTTCGGAATCATTAGGGTCTGTACCTTCAATAGCGTCTATATCTACTGGTGATGGCAGGTAACGACACACGGCATCCAGCGCCTTCTGCACCCCTTTGTTTTTAAAGGAAGAACCACACATCATAGGCACAATACTCAAATCGATACAAGCTTTGCGGATGGCTTCATGAATTTCGTTTTCGCTAATAGTATCTGGATTATCAAAGAATTTTTCCATCAACTGATCATCATATTCTGCTACCGCTTCAATCAGATTGGCTCTCCATTCATTCACTTCCTCTACCATTTCAGCAGGTACATCTATCACATCAAATGTCATCCCTTCAGTTGCATCATGCCAAATGATTCCTTTATTAGTGATTAGATCGACTACTCCTTTAAAAGAATCTTCAGCGCCTATAGGCAACTGTAAGGGTACAGCTTTGGCACCCAGCATTTCTTTTACCTGTTTTACCACGTTTAAGAAATCAGCACCGCTACGGTCCATTTTATTTACAAATCCTATACGAGGTACTTTATAACGATTAGCCTGACGCCATACCGTTTCTGACTGAGGCTCTACACCATCTACAGCAGAAAACAAAGCGATCAAACCATCCAAAACACGCATACTACGCTCCACCTCTACGGTAAAGTCCACGTGACCTGGAGTATCAATTATATTAAATGAATAGGTTTTAGTATCAGCTACAGGTTTGCCATCTACAACAGGAAATTTCCACTGGCAACTTACCGCTGCCGATGTAATAGTAATACCTCTTTCCTTTTCTTGCTCCATCCAGTCGGTAGTAGCCCCCCCATCGTGTACCTCACCTGTACGGTGAATCATTCCTGTATAGCGCAAAATACGCTCTGTCGTTGTGGTCTTACCGGCATCAATGTGAGCGGCAATACCAAAATTTCTCTGAAGTTTTAAGTCAGCCATGACTATTTGATTTGAAGTTTGTTTTAAAAAATATTTATTGTTCGTCAGCTTTTGTACCCTGCTGTTTTGTGGTTGTGTCACTCACTTCAGCGTCCGGTACGCTATTGAATAATTTTGAAAAAGTATCAGCTGATTCGATTGTTTAATTAAGTGGTGTGCCCCCAATGGGATAAAACAACAGCTGATATTTGTAGTATTAGACTCTCATAGACTGCCACATGAAGAAAAACCCTGAACACCTACCCCTTTGCACCTACAGTTTTCCCTTATGGCGGCGCAAATGTAGTAAAAAATGGGAAAAATGTGATATTCCTCAACGATTATCTGGTAAACAACCCACCATTGGAGCTGGTTATCACAGCTTTTACAGATGAAAAATTCCCCTACCTTAGTTGTCAGGACATTGTATTTGGCCTATCTTTTTAATCACTTGGCAATAAGCTACTTCCAATACAGATAGCTTGCCAATTCTTTCTACAACTGCCTATAATTGTGCTTTTTCATGCCTCTGAAATGGCATAGATTTAGCGACACTTTTACATATAAACAAACAACAATGGCAAAATTCAATTCTTACCTCAACTTTGATGGTACAGCCGAAGAAGCTTTTATCTTTTATAAATCTGTTTTTGGGGGTGAGTTTCTGGGAGAAATTTACCGCATGGGTTCCGCACCGGACACAGAGCAATTAAGCGAAGCGGATAAAAAACGTGTTATGCATATTGCCTTGCCCGTAGGCAACAAAGGCGACCTGTTAATGGCATCGGATATTATTCCCGGTATGCAGCAGCTTAAAATAGGCAACAACAATTATGTTTCTATTTTTCCCGATAGTCGTGAGCAGGCGGAAGCTTATTTTAAAGGACTATCAGCAGGTGGTGAGATAGAAATGCCGCTGGAAGATCAATTCTGGGGCGACTACTTTGGGTGTATCATCGATAAATTCGGTACCCATTGGATGGTCAATTACAACGAAGCCTATATCTAATCGATTGGGCATTTACGTGCCTTACACTCAATAGAAAAGTTCCTGTTATTATTCTAACAGGAACTTTTCTATTTACATACTACCCTTTCCTACTTATTGTATTACTGCTTTATCACTTCCACCTTAGGTGGCATTAATTTATAGATAACCGGCGTAACCACTCTTGATAATAGTGTGGAACTAATAAGCCCGCCTATCATCACAATAGCCAATGGCGATATCAACGGGTTGCTGGATAAAGCTATGGGCAACAACCCGCCTATAGCCGTAAACGATGTAAGTATAATCGGGAGGAAACGTTTTTCGCCGGCTTCTTCAATTGCTTCCAACAAACTCATCCCCTGTGCTCGCAATTGATTGGTAAAGTCAACCAGCAGAATCGTATTTTTTACTTCTATACCTGCCAGTGCTACGATACCAATCGTTGCTACAAAAGACAATGAGTTACCAGTAACCAACAAAGCCAATACAGCGCCTACTATTCCCAGCGGGATAACCGATAATACAATAAGTGTACTCTTAAATGTTTTAAACTGTAACACCAATACGGCAATAAACATAAACACCGTCACCATTATAATACTTCCAAAGCCATCAAAGGATTCACTCTTTCCTTCTACCTCTCCTCCCATTGTAAAACTATAGCCATCTGGCAACTCCATTTTTTCCATGGTTGTTACTACATCCTGTATCACCTCGTCATTTAAGTACCCTTTTTGTACAAAAGAATTAACAGAAACTGTTCTGGTCTTGTTAAAGTGATTTATACTCAGAGGCGATGCTTCAAAACCTATTGTTGCCACTTGCGATAAAGGAATAGCTTTTCCCTGTTGATTATTTACATATAAGCTATTAAAAATAGACAAATCCGGATAGGCTTCACGAGGGATAGTTAATACGATGGAATAGTCATCACCGTCTGCATCCGGATTAGTAAAGGTACCTAACGGCAACCCGGCAATAGCCATACGTATAGTACGTCCAATATTGACAGTAGGCACCCCCAATGCTTGTGCTTTATCTTTATTGATAACAACTCTAATATCTGTTTTTAAATTCCGTACTGGGTTGTTGACATATATTGTTCCTTCCGTTTTTTTCAATTCTTCCTCTACCCTGCCTGCCAATCTCCTTAATGTATCCAGATTATCTCCCATTATCCTTACCTCTACCGGCGAGATCATCGGCTGACCCTGTTCAAAATTTTTAACCTCAACTTTTGCTCCCGGATAAGGTGTCCATTTCTCCCGAAGCATTTCTATTATTTCTACTTTTTTATCCGGCTTAATATCCGGGTATAGCTGCACAAATATTTCAGCGAAATCACCTCGTTCACTTTGCTGGTTTACGTTGTAGTAAATACGAGGATTACCTTTTCCTACATTGGTGGCGAAGTACTCAATTTCAGGCACCTGCTTCAATTCTTTTTCTATCTGTCGCGAGAGTGAATCTGTATGATATACATTCGACTGAAGTGGCGCTGTTATATTAATAAGGAATTGCGGTTTTTCGGAAGAAGGAAACAAGCTGGATCCTATAACGGGTATCAATGCTAACGACCCTACAAAAACAACAACGGCCACACCTATCGATAGCCAGGGATGTTTTAAGGCTTTATCCAATAGCCTTGCATAGGTACCGTGAATGATTCGTTGTAATCCTCTCAGAAAAACATTTCCATGCTCGTGTGCATGAGGTTTTAGTATCCTGCTAGCTAAAAAAGGTACAATAGTCAATGCAACAATAAGCGAACCAAGAATAGTACTCATGACCGATATAGGTAAGCTACGAATAAAATCACCCGATGCTTCCGGCATAAAGGCCAGTGGCATAAACGCAATAATTAATGTAGCCGTACAACCCAGTACCGCTTTTCCAATCTGGTTTGTTGCTTTAATTGTTGCATCAAGACGACTATATCCTTCCCGCATCCATCGCTCAATATTTTCCACTACCACAATGCTATCATCTACCAGCAACCCTAGCGCTACTACCAATCCTACAATACTAAGTTGGTTAAGACTATAACCAAACAGATTAATCAATATAATACCTATCCCCAAGGATAAGGGAATAGATATCATAACTACCAGCGAAGCTCTTGTACCCAATGGCAACAAGGTTATCAACACCAACCCAATAGCAATCATAAAATCAACGCCCAAACTACCTAATCGATCATTTACATTTTTCGCCTGATCAAAATGGAGTTGCAAATCAATATTGGTCGGTAATTTTTCTTTAAACGCATTGATTACAGGTGTATACTTTTTTTGTACATCAGAAATATTTTCACCTTTCTTAAGAGCAGCTACTACAAATACAGAACGGTAACCATTCAGACGAGCTATATGTGTTTGTGGTAAATAATCATAGTAGACATTAGCCACATCTCTTAAAAAAATATTTTTTCCTCCTCCACTAAAGACTACCGTATTTTTTATTTCATCAATATGCTGATAGTTGCCGTTAGTTTTAATATTAAAAGCCTTACCTCCTTCATTGACACTTCCGCCTGGTATATTGGCCACTTCGCTTTGTAAAGCTCCGGCGATAAGCGTAACAGGAATATTTAATTGTGCTAATTTATCCAACTGTGCATCTACCCGTATAATAGGATCCGGCAGGCCTTGGATTTCTACATTTTTTAATGCAGTAATCTTTTCTAATGCATCCTGCAGGTCTTCCGCAGCATGACGCAGCTTCTCCCTCGGAGCATTTTCTGAAACCAAAGCAATCTGTAAAATATTTACATTGGAAGGATCTATCTTTTCTACTTCCATTTTATAAATATCACTAGGAAGCTGGGCCCGTAAACCATTTACCTCTCTTACCAGTTCCTGATATTTATTGTCCACATTTACATTATACCTATACTCAACTGCTAAAACAGCCAAACCGTCATTGATTGTTGTTTTAATACGCTTAATATTATCGAGTGCGTAGATTTTCTTTTCAAGAGGTTTCACCACTAGTTCTTCCATATCCTCCGGGCTTGTGCCGGGATATATCACTACAACAGGAAAAATGGGTGCATTCAATTCCGGATCTTCAGAACGGGGCATATTCAAAACAGTTGAAAGCCCTACCGCCACTACCATCAATACCATGATAAGTGTGAACTGGTAATTTTTTATGGAGTATTCTGCAATTTTCATTGTACTCTTATAATAGGTATGTATATATTATTTGCTCCTGCTTAACTATTGATTACTTGTCTGCACTATTCTAATTTTAGAACCGTCATTCAGGTAAGCATTTCCAGATACGATTAATGCTTTCGCCTGCTCCAGACCGGCCTGAATGATTATCTTTCCCTTTTCAATTTTTCCTATTTGCACTTTTACCTTAGAAGCCGTACTGTCATCATTTGTAACAAATACGTAGCCGCTTCCCGCATCACCATCCAGCAACGCATCATAGGGAATAGCCCAGGCTGTTACCTGCTGTCTCGGTGTAATACTCGCTTTGCCAAAAAGACCTGAAGCAATTTTTCCCTGAGGTGCTTCCGCAAGTGTTATCTGTACAAGGAAGGTACCTGTCATAGGATCGATACCTTCTGATTTTTTTGTAATCACACCCTGCAATTGCTTACCGGGTATAGCATCTGTAGTTACCAGGGCAGCATCTCCTTTTTCAATAACAGCCCATTGATAATCGCTTACTCCTGCTTGTAGTATCCATTTACTTTGGGCTGCTCCATTTATCATTAGTATGGGAGTACCGGGACCCACAATCTGTCCTTCATTAGCAAAGCGCTTTAATACATATCCACTTTGAGAAGCTTTGATTTCGGCATAGGTCTGATTAAATCCGGCATTACCGTATTGTTGTTTAGCTACATCAAGCGCCGTTTTCGCATTTTGCATTTGCTCCAGTGTGGCTACACTATCTTTATACAAATTTGTAGCTCTCTCAAAGTCCCGTTGCGCTTTTTGGTACGCAAGTTTAGTTTGTTCTGTAAAAGCATTGACTTCTGTAAGATTTAAAGTAGCCAGTATCTGTCCTTTTTTCACTGCATCGCCTTCTTTCACATATACTCTTTGCACTATACCTCCCGTCTTAAAAGAAAGCTGCGTTTCGTCATCGGTAGTAAACTGTCCCGTAGCATAGAGTTGCTGTTGAATACTATCTCTCTTTAGCGAGAGCACTGTTACAGGAATTGCATCTTCCTTTACCACTTCTCTATCGGGAGCAGATTGGCAAGCCGTCATAAAAATGGCAGCAAGACTGCCAACAGCAATTAGTTTTATATACATGGTAGTTTATTTTTTAAATTGAAATGAAGCGGTTTCTCTCTCGAGGTTAGCAGCCGCTATTAATACTTTATACTGATTAAGGGTGTATAACAATTGAGCTTGCGTGTATTGATTGCGTGCATCTACCGTTTCAATAAATGTATTCACGCCTTCCCGATAACCTCTTTCTATGAGCCGATGATAGGTAGAAGCAGCTTCCAATTGTTTTTCCGAAGCCGCATAGGTTTCCCATGCTCCTTTTAAATTATTCCTAGCTGTAGCATTTGTAAGACTTAACTGTTGAATAGCTTGTGCTGCACTCAGTTTTGCATACTGCAAATCAAGCTCTGCCTGTCGAATCTTATTCTTATTTCTAAATCCTTGGAAGATGGGAACTTCTAATTGAAAGCCTAACATATAATACCGAGACTGATCATTAAACTTCCAGTTTTCCGCTTGCGACCCTAGATCTAAAAAGGCATTCAGTGTAGGTTGATACACTGCTTTATTCATCTTCACTATTGTTTCATTAATACGAATACCCTGCTGCAATGCTTTTAATTCCTCTCTGCTTTGCAAATAATTTTCTTTATCAATTTGATCATGAACTGCCATAAGCGCTTGTTCTTCAAAAGAAGTATCAACACTTGCCGTTTGCTCCCTATTCAATAAAAAATTAAAATAATTACGGGCATTGGCGGATTGCTCTTTTGCATTACTTAATAAAGCTTTAGCATTCTCGATATCGCTATTGGCTCTAAGCACATATGCATGCAGACCCTTCCCATTATCCAATAGTTTTTGATTAACTCGCTTGCCTTCATTAGCCAGTTCTAATGCCTGTTCATAGATAGCGATCGCTTTCAAAGCACTTAAATAGTTATAATACGCCGTCTTTACGTTCTTTACCAATTCCCGCTTATAAATATCAACCTCATATTCACTCAGCACTACCTGCTGTGCCGACAACTCTTTGTTGTATCGTATTGATGCATTCATAATGGGCATTGTTGTTCTTACCCTGCTATCATAAAAATGTCTAGGCAAAAAATTAATTTGCTGATTCTCTAATTGAGGAAAGGCGTTAGAAGCCGTGAGTTGATTGAGCGTAGAATAAACACCATTCAACAAATCACCCAAGGGAAAACGAATATCACGTCCCCCATCTGCTGTTTGGTAACCTAATTGAAAGGCCACGGAAGGATAATAATACCCTTTAGCAATTTCGAGCGTCTTATTAGCCTTTTCCAGCGTTATATTCTTTTGCTGCACTACGATGTTATTTTGCAAAGCGCTATCGATGTATTGCTCTAACGGTTGCTGAGCCTGCGCTGCATGAAAAACTAGTAGTGTAACGATAAGGCTACTAATTTTATAGCGATTACTAAATACCGTTATCATTATTTACAGTGTTAATTTATTATGAAAAAAATTACTTTTTACTTTCGATGAACTGCATAAACGTTTCAAAGGCCTCTTGCAACACTTCATCTGGAGTACGTTGTACTATTTTATGCTCTACCACATGATCAAAATGACCGTGTAATTTAAGTGTACAGAAGCCATGCATGGTACTCCATGTCAACATTGCAAAAGCAACAGGATCGTATCCGGTAAAGTAGCCCGCTGCCTGGCAGGCTTGTATATTTGTCAATAATAATTGAAAGGCTTGTGTACCCTCCTCCCACTCATCCATTTCACAGCCATGTTTTATGTGAGCAATTGGCTCTTTCATTACAAACATGAGCTCGTAAAAATCAGGATAATCAAGAGCAAACTGCAAGTACACTTTTCCCATCGCTCGCAAGCGCTCAATAGGACTCTCTACATAAGATAGTACACGCAACTGTCCGGCAAATAACTTAAATCCCTCCTGATGCAGTGCATGCGCTATTTCGGTCTTGTCTTTGTAGTATAGATAAATAGTAGTGGGGCTAAATTCAATTTCCGCAGCAATCTTACGTATAGAGGTTGCCGCATAGCCATCCTTCAGGAAAAGCTTTTTTGCTGCATCCAGTATGCTTTGCTTCAAATCCTCCTTATGCCGCTTCTTTCTCTCTTTGATTCCCACAACTGTCTTTTAAAAAAGCGAAAATAATTAACAGTGTTAATATTTAAAAATTTATTCGTAGTTTTTTTGGAAATAAACATTTTGGAAGTTTCGCTGTTGTTTATCAAAATAGTAGGTATGAAAGTAGAAATATGGTCGGATATAATGTGTCCTTTTTGTTACATAGGGAAAAGGCATTTTGAAAAAGCATTAGCCAATTTTGAACATAAGGACGATGTAATAGTTGAGTGGAAAAGCTTTCAGTTAAATCCTGAATTACAAAGCTCTGCCACTAAAACAGTTACCGATTATTTAATGGAAGCAAAAGGCTGGACCGCTCAACAAGCCAAACAAGCCAATGCGCAGGTGACTGCTATGGCCGAGCAAGCCGGCTTGAAATACAATCTTGAAAAAGCTGTTCTTGCTAATACCTTAGATGCCCATCGATTAATCCAGTTGGCTAAATCAAAAGGCAAAGGTGATATCATGGAAGAGCTCTTATTCAAAGCTTATTTTACAGATGCTGAAAATATAGCAGATCCGGTTGTTTTGGAAAAGTTAGGTATACAAGCGGGACTTTCACAACAAGAAGTTACTACCGTTGTTACTACCCGCCAGTACGAGGAGAATGTACATCAGGACATTTATGAATCAAGGCAAATAGGGGTACGTGGGGTACCTTATTTTGTACTAAATGATAAATACGCTATTTCCGGGGCACAGCCTGCGGAAACATTTGCAGGAGCCTTACAAAAGGCTTGGGAAGAATGGGGAAAATAAGCCAAGTATCCTTGTGCAAGGAAATACCTGCGAGCCTGATGGCACCTGTAATTAAATCTTCTTATTCGCTATAATATCCCAAATAGCAAGAGCCCTGGAATTCATTTTCAGGGCTCTTTTAGTAGCAGACTATATAAACAAGCCCTGTCGAAACAAACTATATTAGTATAATTATCAAAAAAAATCAAAACATTAATTGTTTTGATTAGGAATGATTGTAATTTCAATATACTGATTCCTTACTTCTACTAATTATCTAACATCAAAACCTTTTCGTATGCCTTCTAAAAAGAAAGCAAAAGCTAAACCAGTGGCAAAAAAGAAAGTAGCTAAAAAAGCTCCTGCCAAGAAAAAAGCTGCTCCTAAAAAGAAAGCAGTAAAAAAAGCGCCGGCCAAGAAAAAGGTCGCCCCTAAAAAGAAAGTAGCCAAAAAAGCGCCGGCTAAGAAAAAAGCTGCTCCTAAAAAGAAGGTAGCCAAAAAAGCGCTGGCCAAGAAAAAAGCTGCTCCTAAAAAGAAAGCAGTAAAAAAAGCGCCAGCCAAGAAAAAGGTCGCCCCTAAAAAGAAAGTAGCCAAAAAAGCGCCGGCTAAGA
>CAZPPM010000097.1:0-428 GCA_964588445.1 uncultured Citrobacter sp. | reverse complement strand
AAAAAGCTGCTCCTAAAAAGAAGGCAGTAAAAAAAGCATCGGCAACTAAAAAGGCAAGCACTACCAAGAAGAAGCCAGCCCCAGTTAGCCAGCCTACTCCAGTAGTACCAGTAGAAGCACCTGCGGCATCTATTCCAGTACAGGTGGAAATCTTCGAAAGCTTTGATACTACTACTGATAATCAGCCAACTGAAAATTAAAAGAGCTTACAAGTCAGTTCCAACGCTTTTCATAAACGTAAAGCTCCGGTAATCATGATTACCGGAGCTTTTTTGCAATAAAGTGGAGTGGCTACATAATACTTCTTCACTTTGGTATATCAAAAAAGCCACCCCTAATAGGAATGGCTTTTGAGGATTTGTGCTCTTGTATTTTTAAATACGGAAGTGGGCAAAAGCTTTGTTGGCTTCAGCCATACGATGCGTATC
>CAZPPM010000096.1:0-12707 GCA_964588445.1 uncultured Citrobacter sp. | reverse complement strand
GCAGCGCGTAACCGGCTTTCAGGAGGTTACGCGCTGCGCGTGTTCGATCTCGTCCCCGCTTCGGTGCAAGCCGCCGTAGCCGCGGGCGCCACCGCCACCAGCAGCGCCGTGGAGGCCGTGAAGGGCGCGCAGGTCGTGATCTCGATGCTGCCCGCCAGCCGCCACGTCGAAGGCCTGTATCTGGGCGAAGGCGGGGTTCTTGCCGCCATCGAGGATGGCGCGCTGGTCATCGACAGCAGCACCATTGCTCCCGCCTCGGCGCGCAAGGTAGCCGACGCGGCCACAGCACGCGGCCTGGCGATGCTGGATGCCCCGGTTTCCGGCGGTACCGCAGGCGCTGCGGCAGGCACGCTCACCTTCATCGTCGGCGGCGACGCGGATGCCCTGGAACGCGCCCGTCCGGTCTTGCAGGCAATGGGCAAGAACATATTCCACGTCGGCGGCAGCGGCGCAGGGCAGGTGGCCAAACTGTGCAACAACATGGCGCTGGGCGTGATCATGGCCGTCACCGGCGAAGCCATTGCGCTGGGTGTCGCGCATGGCCTGGATGCCAGCGTGCTCTCGCAGATGATGGCCGTCAGCACCAGCCGCAGCTGGGCCACGGAAGTCTGCAACCCCTGGCCGGGCGTGCTGCCGAATGCGCCCGCTTCGCGTGGCTACGCCGGCGGCTTCGGCAACGATCTGATGCTCAAGGATCTGGGCCTGGCGGCGGAAGCAGCCATGAGCGTCGGCGCCTCGATCCCGCTGGGTGAATTGGCCCGCAACCTGTACGCCATGAACAGCTCCTCCGGCCGTGGCGCGCTGGATTTCTCCAGCGTGGTGAAACTGATCTCGGGCTGATGGCCCTCCGGTTCGAGATACTCGGTTCCAGGCGCACGTTCAGGATTTCCAATCGCCAATGGTTCCGGCTTGGCGTACAAAGCACGAGTCCCCAACAGCATTTCCCATTCTTCCAGGAGCCATCCCATGTCCATCCCCAAGGTTCTCTACACCGCCCATGCCACCGCCACGGGCGGTCGCGACGGCCGCGCCACCTCGTCCGACGGGGTTCTCGACATCAAGCTGAGCACGCCGCGTGAACTCGGTGGTGCGGGCGGCGAGGGCACCAACCCCGAACAGTTGTTCGCGGCGGGCTATTCGGCCTGCTTCCTCGGGGCGCTTCGCTTCGTCGCCGGCAAGGAAAACATCGCACTGCCGGCCGATGCCACGATCGAGGGTGCGGTCGGCATCGGCCCGATCCCGACCGGTTTCGGCATCGAAGTCGAACTGCGCATCCGCGCGCCCGGCCTGCCGCGCCCGCAAGTGCTGGCGCTGGTCGAAAAAGCCCACGTCGTCTGCCCGTACTCGAACGCCACGCGCGGGAACATCGACGTGACCTTGACGGTTATCGACTGAAACCCCTTGCATGCACATATGCAGCCCGAACTGTTGCCGAATGATTCTGGCATCTGATCGGTGTGACAGCCGCACAACACGCGCAGTCTCGGATGTGAGCCCAGCAGGCGAGCCGATCGCGGCGGAAGCGCTCGGCCATGATGTGCCTGTTTTCCTTGGTTTTCCGCCCAAGGCGACGACGCGGATGCGGCGTGGTCGCCAGTTCCTCTACTTCGCATAATGTATAGTCTGCGACGCCTTAACCCATTGATCTTGATGGATTTCTGACGCATTCGTCGCCGGCGTTGAGAGCGCGAAAAGTAGGCAAGCGGCGGCGCTCGCAACACGCGCTAACACGCGCTCCCATGCCTTGCGTTCGTCCGCTTTCTTTGATCTGTCGGCGGCGATCAATAGTTGGTATCGCGCTTCGTCATCGCCGGTCGTTTTGCACATTGCTGCGATGGTTTCTACTCCGGCGTGACCACGCTCCTGACGCCAATGCGCAGCGGCTCCGTGGCTTAGACCGAGCGCGATCATCGCGTGCCGGTCGCTTGTCAAATTTCGCGCCTTTATGAATTTGTCAAGTAGTTCTGTTGTGTGCGACATGCCTAGTGCCTCTTGACGGGTGCCTAGTGCCACTATAGCGTTCAATCCGCCTAGACATACTAGGCGGCACACCGCCGGGCGGGTGCCCGGCTCTCCTGTAGCCGACCAGATGCCCGGCACTCACGACAGGAGCATGAGTCATGGCACGCGAATCAAAAGCCGCCGAAGCGGCAGAAACCGCCACCGAAACCGCCGCCGCAAACGCTGCGCCGAAAACCATCGAAAAAACCGAGCTGTTGCGGCATGAAGAACGCAAGGCCATCGGCGTTGAGCTGCAACGCGCCGCGCTGCGGCTGAACGAACTTGGCTGCATGGCCGCATCGGCGCGCGTACTAGATGCCGCGATGAGGCTGGCAAAGCTCAAGCCGGGCCGTCTGGCCTGAGTCCGCCGCGATGGAGCTGTGGCGCATCGCAAACGACGTTCTTTGTCATGCGACGGAATTCGCATCGTTGCTGCGCGCTGAAAATGACGCGCGAAAACGGGGTGATTTTCGTCGTGCCGCCGAGTTTGCGGAACTCGTAGATGGCAAAGCCAGCGATGTGCGCGTTTCTCTGGATCAGCTTCCGGGTACGCGCAAATGATCGAGCGCGCCGACATTGAACGCACATGGCGTAACAAACATGCGCAATGGCGGCGCGTTTTTTTTGATCACCGGGGCGAGGCGCGGGAACGCGCCTTAGATCAGATCGAAAACGACATGCAGAAACTGCACGCAAAGGCCGTGGAACATGGAATCTGGAAGCGTAGGCGCTGAATACAGCGCCGCTTTTAGTGCGGCGCGTACGGCATTGAGCAGGCTTGAGCGCGCATCGCTAGCCGCGAGGATGCCGGCAACGTGGGCGGAATCGCAGCAAGCCGCGCACGTCTTGATTGAGGCACGCGATTTTGACGAATCGCAGCGCAGGCCCGGCAGGCCGGGGCAGGGGAGAGGCCATGCACGCCACCGCTGAGGCATATCAGCGCGCTATACGTGCGCCCGTCATTTCCAGCATAGACCGCATCGCCGGTACCGCCGAGCGCAAGGCGCGTGACTACGTGGACATGGTTATGGCGCTGGATGCGCCTTTTGAGGCGGATCTCAAGGCCGCCGCTATCGCCCGCATGGACGCCAAGCTGTCGAGCGGTGGGGCCGTGGCGGCGGCGCGGAGCGCCGCCGCAGCGGCTCCGCCGCTGGGGCTTGTCTTAAATGAAACAAGTCAGACGCGGATCGCGATTGATCAGTTCGCGAAGCGCATCAAGCGGATGCGTACCGCCGTCCAGCATTCAGCGCGGCTGATTGACTTCGATACCGGCGCGCACGGCCAGCGCTGGAATAAAAAGCTGATTACGCTGACATATGCAGACGTTGACGGATGGGAGCCGAAGCATATCTCCAGTTTCACCGACACGCTGCGCAAGTGGTGCAAACGCCGGGGCACGAAGTGCCGAATTGTGTGGGTTGCCGAGCTACAGCAACGCGGAGCCGTTCATTATCACGCTGTGGTCTGGCTGCCGCGCGGGCAGTACATGCCGGAGCCGGATAAAGCCGGCTGGTGGCCGCACGGTTCCACGAACATCAAGGCCGTAACCAATCCCACGGCCTATATCAGCAAGTACGCCAGCAAAGCCGGCCCGCTCGAAGCCGCGCAAATGCCGAAGGGCGCACGGATGCACGGGGCCTGCGGGCTGGATGACGAAGCAAAACGGCATATCCGTTACTGGCAAAGCCCGATGTGGGTTCGCGATGGCCTGCACGGCACCGCCGACATTCGCAAGATCAGGGGCGGATACGTTGACAAGTTTACCGGCGAGTTCCTGCCATCGCCGTGGACGGTTGTATTTCAAGGCGGGAAAGCATGGGCCGTATTGAAGGCCGAAACACACACCAATCAAAGCAAGGAAATTCACTAATGGAACCGATTAGCGTGGAAGTTCTGGATCGCAAGCCGGAATTGTTCGAATCGACGTGGGATGGCGTGACGCGCCAGCGTAGTCGGCAGTGGGCGCTTATCCACGTTGACGGCCTGCCAACGGCCTTCAATCTCACCACGGAGCCGGGCAAGGAGTACCCGCCGGGCAAGTACGCCTTGGGGCCGGAATCCTTCGGCGTCCAGAACGGCCGCCTGAGCCTGAGCCGTGTTGTTCTTAAGCCGGTGCAGGTCAAGCCTGCCGCGCGCACTGCGCAGGTAGGCTGATTTATGCCGCGCGTTCTCCAGTGCGATCAGGGCGACTATAACCCGACCACGGGCGAATGCGCGGCCCCTTATTACGGCGATCCGCCCATGATATTTCCCGCGCTGTCTATTTCAGACGCGCAAGCGATTGGGGTTTCCATCGCGTTATTGTGGTCGATTGCTTTTGCGTTTCGTTTCGTTCGCAAGTTCTTGGAGCGGAACGGCTGATTTTCGGCGTGTTGCCGGAGCCGTCTCGGCGGAACCGAGAAAAAGGAGTGTTTTATGAACAAGCTGCAAACCGGGCTGGCGTCCCTTTCCGCCTTGGCGTTTTCCGCTGCTGCTTTGGCTGCGCCGGATGTGACCGAAGTCGTGGCGGAAATTGACGGCACCGCTACCGCCGTTGCCGCTGTTGGCGGTGCCGTGCTGATCATCGTGGTGACGGCGATGGTTTACAAGTGGATCAAGCGCGCGTTCTAAGCGCGTCTTTCAAAAGGGGAGGGATTCCTCCCCTTTTTTTATCAGCGGGGCATTTATGGACGGATGGATATGGCTGCTTTCATTTCTCGGCGCGCTCTGGATTTTGTTTGCGGACTGATTCCGCTCTTTTGCTGTTTTGATGCGTTTGCCGGGTGTACTACTTACGGGGAGCCTTCTACAGCAAGTGTTCCGATGGGCGTTTGCAGCACGATTGAAGAGGCGATGGCCGCAAGTGAATCTGCGGCGAATGGTTTTACATGTCCTGAGGATCTAACAAAGGGGGCGCTACAGGGGCCATATAATGGCACCACCAGAGCGACAACGGGCCTATATTGTTATGGGTACGTGTCAAGTCCGTATTACTGGTTTATTTACGATGTGGGATATGTAGAGCCCGAAGAACCGGAAGAACCGGAAGAACCTGAGCAATGCGAGGACGGCATTTATACAAGTACTATAAACTTTCCGTTTTGGCCGGTTCCGGCATCTATATGCCTGAGTGGTTGTTCTTTTGTGCAGACGGGTATTGCTGTGGGCGATCCCGAAGTGCCTACGGGTAATAGTCGGTATGTGTCAAATGGTACTACGTGTCAATCTGACTGTGAGTGGGGCAATCCGCAGTGCACCGGAACGTGCCCATCCGGTACGCATCCTGGCGCAGGGCCGGGCGAATGCGTAGACGATGATGATCCCGCTGAGTGTCCAGCTGGTCAGCATTCAAGCGGCGGACAGTGCGTGGACGATGATCCAGAACCGCCAAACTGTCCGGCCGGGCAGCACGCGAGCGGCGGCGTTTGTGTGGACGATGATCCTGAGCCGCCGGATTGTCCAGCTGGCCAGCACGCGAGCGGCGGGGTGTGCGTGGACGACGATCCCGAGCCGCCAAATTGCCCATCCGGGCAGCATCAGAGCGGGGGCCAGTGCGAGGACGATGATCCTGAGCCACCTGCGCCGCCATGTATTCCCGGCGTCGATTGCGGCCCTACGGGCGGCGGCGGTGGAACGAGCGACGATGACGACGACGATCCTGATCCGTGGGAATGCGTTGAAGGAAATTCGACAGCTTGCGATGACCAAGAGGATCAGGACGGCGATGACGACGATGAGGATGGTGACGAAGATCCCGGACAATGTGAAGACGACCCCGAGACTCCGCAGGATGAATGCGCGCAGTGTGAGGACGATCCTGGCACGCCTGAAAATGAGTGCAGCGACGGAGACGATGACATAACTGCGGGTTCTGAGGGGTGCGACGAAGTTTCGCCATCTTGTTCGGATATGGGCGGGGTCGAGTGTCAAATTTTAGTGCGTACGCACCGGACGCACTGCGCCGCTGTGCGATACGGCAAAAAGTTGCAGGAATATTTAGAGGGCCGGAAAACAGCGGGCGGGGCTACGTGCGATGAAATGCCGCAGTGCGAAGGCGACAAGATAGATTGCAACGCATTGCATCAGGTCTGGCGGTCGCGCTGCATGTCAACGCTGACAACGGACGGAGTGTGTACGCCGCAGGAAATAACGCCTCCTGCTTGCACCGGCGACAAGCGCGAGTGTTTGCAATCCTCCGCTGCATTTGAGAGCCGGTGCCGTGGTCGCTTGGCGTTCGCAGACGACGGGCAGGGCGGGCCATCGCAATCGGAATATCTCGGTGCGGCAGGTGATCAGCCGATCTACTCTTCGGATGAGGTTGAAGTTGGGCATTTCAATACTTCCGGTTTCGGCTGGGGGCGTTCGTGCCCGCCGAATCCAACAATTGATATGCTCGGACGAAGTTATATCGTCAATATGGATATTTTCTGTGAATGGGGACAAGTGGCAGCCGCTTTCATACTGATGTTCGCGGCGGTTATTTCTATTCGTATCGTTTCCGGGTGACTTATGTTTGACTTCAATCTGATATCGTTGTTCCGTAAGGCCGCTACATGGATTTTGCATGGCCTGTCGGTTCTGTTCGCTAACAGGGCCGGTACGTGGGTGGCGGCTGCAATGTCATGGCTTGGTATTACGTTCGGGTCGGTGACATATTTACTTGATCCTCTTATTAATCAAGTGCAAGGCATTCTTGGTGATGCTGATTCCGTGGCGATGGGGTGGCTTGGATATCTAAAGGTAGATATTGCCATGACCATGATTCTTTCTGCCGTCACGATCCGCTATGGATTCAACGCAACC
This sequence comes from uncultured Citrobacter sp., assembly GCA_964588445.1. Taxonomy (GTDB): domain Bacteria; phylum Bacteroidota; class Bacteroidia; order Chitinophagales; family Chitinophagaceae; genus CAZPPM01. The sequence continues at coordinate 5,924 of CAZPPM010000096.1, read as the reverse complement.
AAGCTATTTATAAAGAGGGCGTGATATGCCAATTTCAGTCATCACGGGATTACCGGGTCACGGTAAGACGTTGAGGATGGTGTCACTGATTCAGGAGGCGGCGGAAAAGTCGGAGCGTCCGATTTACGTTTGCGGGCTGGATGGCTTGATTGACGGTAATTGGACGCTTATTGACGATCCGACGAAGTGGCGCGAATTGCCGGACGGCTCGCTTATTTTTGTCGATGAGGCGTGGAAGTGGTTTGGTCATTTGCACGATGCGCGCGGAGCAAAGACTCCTGCGCATGTGCTTGACCTGGCCGAGCATCGGCACCGGGGTTTTGATTTTGTTTGGACAACGCAAAGCCCGGCGCAGATATATCCCTTTGCGCGTACCTTGATCGCAGAGCATACGCATGTGCTTCGCAAAGCCGGTACGGGCGCATGTGAACTTTACAATTGGCCAGAGTTGCAGGACGACGTGAAAGGTACGGCGTCACGCAATAGAGCGCACGTTACGTATTGGATGCACCCAAAGAAACTTTTTGGGATGTACAAGTCGGCTACACTCAATACGATCAAGCCTAAATTGCCGTGGAAGTCCATGATGTTAATTCCAGCACTTCTTTCGGCGCTGGCGTTTTGCGTTTGGTATGCAGTGGATTTTGTGACGTCGATAGGACAGGCAGCGGAGTCGGAAGCGCCAGCCGTGGCTAATTATTCCGCGCCACAAACTACGATGCAGGCGACGGAAACGGACGTGCATACGCAAATGCGCATGACTGATCCGCTTGCGTATATTCGTCCTCGCGTTCCGGGTTTGCCGTGGACAGCACCGGCGTATGATGCCGTTCCGTTTGCCGATCCGCCTCGATATTTTTGTTACATTTCGTACAAAGTGCCGGGCGGCACCTGTAGATGCGTTACGGATCAGAATACGACATATTACCTTGACGATGCGCTGTGCCGCGTTGCGGCAGTCGATGGCGTTTATGATCCGATCCGGCGAACAGCGGAAGAACGCAAGCGCGATCCCGAGCCAGTTCGTGAGCGGGCATTGCCCGCGCCCCAGCGGGCATTGCCCGCCACGGCGGCGGTGCGTGCTGCATCCGTGCCGTACATCGGTCGGAACTACGAGCCGCCACCGGGTTAAGGCGGTGTAGGGCGCAGCCCTACGGTAAACCGCTGTTGTGTGCGCGTCCCAGTTGTTGCGCGGTGTGCGGCCGGTTACTTTGGACACCGGTGCGCGTTCTCGCGTCATGCCGACGCTTTCGGTAGCATTTGCCGGAGTTCGTAAGGGGTCGCGCATGAAGATTGGTATAGCACATTGGTTTGCTTTGGCTGTGGCGATTGCGGCGGTTGCGGTGGCTGTTCTCGTTTGGGATCGGTACGAAGCTAGGCGCATAGAACGCGCTATCGCTGCGGGTTTCTCTGAAATTGGCGCGGAGGCCGAGAAGGAACAGGCCGCGCTCCGTGCGTCGCAGCGCAAGATGGAGGAACGCCGAATTGCGGCAGATCGCGCAAAGCGAAAGCGCGAGGAAGCGCAGAGGCGCGAGCTTATGCGCGTTGCGCAGGCAGAAGCGCGGGACAGGCGCGAGGGCCGTTATTACCGCGAAGCCGACGATGGGATGAAGGTGGGCACTTACGCCTGCCGCAATGCGCAAGTGGTTAGGCGGACGGCGGACGGTTGGGAGGTGCCGCTTGACGGTCAAGGCAAGCCAGCAAAGTGCCGCACCGATCCTTAGGCCGCACCGGTGCGGAAAGCCCGAAACTCGGCCAGCGTAATGACGACGACGCGCACCATCTGGCTATCTCGTAGCCGCGCATTTTTGCGTTCGCGGGTGTTGGCCAATCGTTCTTCTGCCTCCTGACGCCACGCCAACCCTAACACGCGCTGAACGGGAATCCGTGAGCCATCCGGGGCTACAAGGCATCTTCCGGCGATCCGCCAGCCTGACCAATGGCCATGCAATGGGCCGTTTCCGTACACCGTCCAATCGTGCAATGCAGCCGCGCATGGGTTCGGTTTTTCGCCGGGCGTGTGGCAGGGTTTGAAGGTCATGTTCATGCGGCTGGAACCAGTGATGGGACACGAAGGATGCGCGTCAGCCACAACGCCAGACGCGATGCCAGCCGGTGCGCGTTGTCCAACATCCGCCACTTCGCATAATGTATATTATGTCAAATTGGCGGGACGCAAAAAAGGCGCTCCGTGGGCGTCAGAAGCAATGCGCCAGGTTCGCGCCGCAGCAAGCCATCGGCCCGCATGGCGTCGATCAATCGCGCGGCCACGCCATAGCCGCAGCGTAGATCACGATGCAGCCGCGCAATGCTGGCTGCCCCTTCATTGCGGACATGCGCGCAGGCCCAACCGTAAAGCGGATGATCGCGGTAATGCGCGGTGGCCGGAAATGGCGCATCGCACTGGCGACGGCAGCGGCATAACGCCGGCCAAGCTACCGACCGTAGCACGCGTCCCACGTAGCGTCAGTGAGATCACGCGACTGCTGCCCCGTAATGCGATTACCGAGCCTCTTGCGCTCCGATGCCTCATGCGCGCGAGCGGCATTGCACCGAAGCTTACGCTTTGCTGCCTCAGACTGCCGAGGCTCATCACCATAAACAACCCGGCCGGAGCGCTGAACAGCGGTCGAATCCGCCGCATACAAAGGCGACTGAACGCTACGCGACATGGAAGGGTCAACCGGAACGGCTGACTTCTCCTTACTTGCTGCCGGACAAGGTTGGTCCGTGTACGTCGATACGCCCGACGCATCGACGCAGACGCGCAGAGTCTTGGCTTGCCCAAAGGCATCGGCGGTGAAGGCGGACAGTACCGCAAGAATGAGAACGTATCGCATAGAACCCCCTGATGGGTTAGCGTGGACGCGAGAAAGGAACGGAAGGCCAAAAGTAACCGACCGCGCCGTGATCGACAATACGACGACGCGCACACAACAGCCAAAGCGGCCTGCGGCCATAACCGCAGGGCAAGCGCCCTGCACCCCTCAGCCGGGAGGCGGTTCGTAGTTTTTACCGATGTACGGCTTCGATGTAATGCGCTTTGTCGCCGGCTTTGATTCGACCGGCGCAGGAGGCGTATAGACCACCGGACGAACCACATCACGCTTACGCCGCTCGATAGGGTCATAGATGCCATGCTCTACGGCCAAGCGGCAAAGTTGATCATCCAAGTAAACGCTTGTATTCTGATCGGTCACGCATCGACAGATACCGCGCACGCTTGTTTTGTGGCTCAAGTAACAAAACAACCGAGGCGGCTCGGCAATCGGAAAATCATCATACGCTGGTGCAGTCCAAGGCATACCCGGAACGCGAGCGCGCATAAACGCCAAAGGATCAGTGCGGCGAAGCTCCAATTCGGGGCTAGACGACGGAACGCCAGCGGCACCCCATGCCAGCCCCGCCGCTGGCGCGTCGGTTCTGGCATGCGTTGCCGCCGCTTCCTCGTATCCTTTTGAGCGGTCGAACATCAAAGAAGGAATAGCCCACACGGCGAAGATCAAGAACAGCACCACTGCGACAAGCAAATAATAGCGCGCGGGAACTCTAGTTTTCCCGGTGTGCTGCGTCGCCGATTCGTAATAATTCCAAATCGACCTATCGAACATCCAATTATTTACAAGCAACGGCGTTGCCTTGTCGGTGTCGCGCTGCCACTTATCCCACTCGAGCAAGCGCACCCATACTGTACCGAATCGGCGGCGACAATGGATATGCCGCTCGATCAAACCGGAAACAAAGCTGTCAAGCTGCTTTGGTTGCTGGCACACCAACAGGAAATCAAAGCCGCGATGACGATGGCGCGCAAGCGCCTCAATGTGAGACGGAACCGCCCTGCCCGGCGCGCGCTGCGGAAGCGCGTCATAACACTCATCCCAAAGCACAACAGAGCCGTCGGGCAATTGTTCCCAATCCGCCAAAGAATCGAGCGGAAGAAAACCAACGTCCGCATATTTCAGACCGCGAATATTTCCCGCATAAACGGTGCGCCCCTCTTTCGCAAGCCTGATCGCTTGCAAAATGGCGTATTGCGTTTTTCCGTGGCCGGGCTGACCAGTAATCAGAGTGATCATGATTCGCGCCGTCCGAAAAAGAAGCTCGAAACGGCACGCACCGACATGGCCGATACAACCATCGTAACGAACACATCAAGACCACATGCGCCCACAGACGCCCGAACAAAGTCAGGCAGCGCATTAAACTTGCTGGCAATCCAGCCATTCAACTCGGGAACTGCGTAGTTATAGGCAAAAAGTCCAACTCCCACGGTTAGCAAAATCTTCCCGATCATCTGCACGGCGTAAATCCGTACAAGCGTCAGGATAACCGAAGAAATCAAAGGCCCAAGGCCCGCTGCGATTACTGGTAATGGCATACGTCACCGTCCGAGAAGAATACGACCTGCAACAACTGCGCCCGCAAGTGTCATGCAGGCATAAACAACATCCAAGAATTCACACCAATAAACAGAGTCGATATCCCATGCCTGCCCACCGACCGACAACGGCGGAAAAGTCGGGCACGAACGCCCGAGATAGCCGTGCGTATCAATGTCCCCCGGCCCAATGGAAATATCCATAATCGCCGCGCCGTCAGCATCCGCCGCCGTGTAACCCCCCGTCGGATCGCCCAATGGCCCAAAATCCACCTCATGACCGGAACCATCCCCCTGCCCATCCTTGACTGCGTCAACAATAGCTGCGGTCGAATCCGCTATTGCAGCTTTGATTGACCGAGTCTCAATAGTATTGGAGTTAATGGCCTGACGTACATCGCCGGTAAGGCTTTTAATGCCCGCAAGCTCTGTATTTGTCTTTCCAACCCCGCTAACCATCGAATTAACGCCCTGACGGACGGAATTCATCGTATCATCTAAACCGTTAACCGCACCGCGAATACCTTGCGCAGTTGTATTAACGTCATTGACGGCGGCTTTAGTCGCGTCGGCCGACTCCTTCACCAACTCAATTTTTGTCGTTGCCCGATCCACCGAAAAACCAACGCTATCAACAGCCGCCTTGGTTTTCTCCTCTTCATCCTTTATTTTCACAAGCCCTTCGACAACCGGGCCGACAATGGCTTCCTTAATAGCATTAAGGCGCTCATTCGTTAGCTTAGCCTCGGCAACTTGCTTGTTGCGGAAATCCTCAATCTTTTGTGTTTCGGTGAGGGTCTGGCACCAAGTCCGATGCGTGCGCGCGAGTATTTGACACTCGACCGCGCCCATATCAGAGCAATCGGGAGTATAAATTTCACAGTTAGAATCGCTCGCACTTATATCGTTCTCCGCGCACTCGTTTTCAGCGGTTGACGGGTCATCGGTACAAGTACAATCGTTATGCGGCGTTGCTGGATTATCTTGGCATTGCTCGCACTCATTCTGCGGCGTAGCCGGATCGTCTTCGCATCCTGGCGTTTCCGGATCAGGGTCTTCCGGGTCGGGGTCTTCCGGGTCGGGGTCTTCCGGATCAGGGTCTTCCGGATCAGGGTCTTCCGGATCAGGGTCTTCCGGATCGGGGTCTTCCGGATCAGGGTCTTCCGGATCGGGGTCTTCCGGGTTGCCAGGATCAAGCGTGGGATCATTCGGATTAGGAACGCAAGCCTCACCAATCGACTGGTAAACGACATAGCTACCTTCCTCGCCGGGATTACCCGCGCCAATAATAGGCGTGTAGGTGCAACCGCCGCTGCAAATATTCACCCACGGATTGACAGGCATCGGGCTGGCCGTTCCAACCTGCCCTGCTTCGCACTGTTCTGGATCGGGGTCTTCCGGGTCTTCCGGTTCCTCTGGTTCCTCAACGACTCCGACGTCATAAATAGCGTAATAGTACGGGCTTGACGCGTAGCCATAACAATAAAAACCAGTAAATGCCCGCGTCCCACTATCATACGGCCCCTGGAGCGCCCCCTTGGTTCTC
>CAZPPM010000095.1:0-12711 GCA_964588445.1 uncultured Citrobacter sp. | reverse complement strand
CGCTGGTTTGATGATCCCTTATATGGATGGATGTGGATGCCCGGATATGAATGGGCTCCGGCTTGGGTAGCTTGGCGAGATGGTGGTGATTACTATGGCTGGGCACCATTACGTCCCGGAATACATATTAGTGTAGGATTTTCGATGAATAGTTACAACCCACCCATTGATTACTGGTGTTTTACTCCTCGCAGGTATATTACATCCAATAGGCTTTACAACCATTGCTTACCACGTAGCAGGAATGTGACAATTATAAATAACACCACAATCATTAATAATTATAACCGTCGGGGCAATAACGTATTTGTAACGGGACCACGCCGTGTTGATGCTGAAAGATATACTGGCCGTATTCAGCCCGTACGTTTCAGAGAAAGCAATGCCCCAGGAAGGAATCGCATCAGGAATAATACCGTAAATATTTACCGCCCGCAAATACAACGCAATACAGAAAATAGAACAATAGCGCCAAGGACCAGTGAAAGATATGATCGCAATCGCCAGCCTATTGCTGTAAACGATAGAAGCAATAACAATAGAAATACTTCAAGAGAGATCGTCAGGAATGAAGGACGCAGTACAAATAATGAGCGTAGTAATAGAGAATTGAATGTTCGGGATAGAAATACAACAGACAGAGCGGCAACTACTCGTAACAGTACTATAAATAGAAGTGATCGTCTAAGAGTGGGAGAAAATAGAGAATCTCGTATAAACCGTTCTTCGGATACACGAAACAGGCCGACAATAGAAAGACAGGAACGTAGAGAAGTAAATAGGAACACAACTACACAGCCGCAGCAACGTCAATTTGAAAGAAGAACAATTACCGAAAGAAACAATACGGTACAACAAGAAAGAAAAGTCCCGCAGCAAAACAGAATGCAGGAAAGGAGAAGCGCTCCTCAGGTAGATAGACAGATACGGCAGCCTAGGCAAATAGAAAGGAGTAACAATAGCAATAACATTGGGAACAGATCGAGAGAAATAAGAAGACCTTCACGTGGCAATTAAAAGCAACGTGTAGAAGTGACTATAGTAAAAGCCCTCCGGGGCTTTTTTTGTGTTTGAAAGAAATAGATTATTACTGTTATCTTTAAATAAATTCGGCTGTAGTGAAAATTTTATGGAAATACCTGCGCCCACATCGTAAGCTGATTTTTTTTTCGCTGCTACTGGCTGGCATTGCACAACTGCTTACCCTTATTGATCCGCTCATTTTTGGTAAAATCATTGATGATTATACTACTAATCCAGAGGGAAGAACAGAAAATGAGTTAATTAAAGGTGTGTTGTTTTGGTTAAGCATAGCAGTAGGAATTGCTTTGTTATCCAGATTGTGTAAAGCTTTTCAGGATTATGTTATGCGACTGGCGGTGCAGCGGTTTGGGATGCAGATATTTAATGATGGATTAAAACAAACGTTGCGTCTTTCTTTTCAGGAATTTGAACATCAACGTAGTGGCGAAACGCTTTCTACATTGCAGAAAGTAAGAACCGATACGGAGCGATTTATTAATTCACTTATCAATATTCTTTTTTCTTCTGTTATAGGCATTGGGTTTTTAATCTGGTATGCTGTAACAAAACACTGGTTGCTTATCCCTGTTTTTTTAATTGGGGTTGTTTTTTTGGGCGGACTTACAGGAATGCTTAGTAAAAAAATAAAAACATTACAACGGTCCATCAATAGGGAAACAAATCAATTATCCGGAGCAATAACAGAATCACTACGCAATATAGAATTGGTAAAAAGTTTGGGGCTTACTTATCCGGAGATAAGAAGATTGCGAGAGCATACGCAAAAGATTTTTGATCTAGAAATGACGAAGGTGAGAAAGGTAAGAACACTTTCTTTTCTTCAAAGTTCTGCACTTACGCTACTTCGCCAGTCCATACTGTTTATTTTATTATGGCTTATTTTTCGACATGTATTAACAACCGGGGAGCTAATTAGTATGCAGTTCATTTCAACGACGATCTTTGGACCTTTACAAGATCTCGGAAATATTATTCTCTCTTACCGCGAAGCAGAGGCTTCTCTAAACACATTTGATAAGTTGATGAAAAAACCGGTAGAGGCTAGACCTGCTGAGCCGGAAACGCTTGGGGACTTACAGAAAATGCGCTTTGATAATGTTGTATTCCGACACAATACCGCTTCGCAAAATGCTATCGATACCATTTCATTTGAAATAAAAAGTGGTGAAACAGTTGCTTTTGTGGGTCCATCAGGATCGGGTAAGTCAACCTTGGTAAAGTTATTGGTAGGGTTGTATCAACCCGTCAGTGGGACTATTTATTTTAATGATATTCCCTCCGGGCATATTCGTTATAATGATATGCGACGACAGATTGGTTTTGTAACGCAGGATACACAATTGTTCTATGGTACTATACGGGATAATCTTCTTTTTGTAAAACCCACAGCTACGGAAGAAGAAATGTTGATGGCTTTAAAAAAAGCTTCTTGCGAAAAATTATTAGAGCGTTCAGCACAAGGCCTGAATACGTTGTTGGGAGAGGGAGGTATGAAATTATCCGGAGGTGAAAAGCAGCGTTTAGCTATTGCGAGAGCGCTGTTGCGAGAACCTCGTCTGCTTATTTTTGACGAAGCTACCTCTGCTCTCGACTCACTTACGGAAGAAGCGATCACGCAAACCATTAAAGATATATCTAATCAAAGAGATCCTATAACCATAATGATAGCCCACCGTCTGTCTACCATTATGTATGCAGATGTGATTTATGTTTTAGAAAAAGGGAAAATTGTAGAAGCCGGGCCTCATGAGGAGCTATTGGAGAAAAAAGGATTGTATTATGCGATGTGGCGACAGCAAGTGGGAGAGAGGAGAGATGTCGTTACTCATAAGCATATAAGCGGTAATGCTCAAATAAGCACTAACGAAAAGTAAAAGTAAGAAAGTGCAACAACTAAAAAATAGTATTCTATTAATTTTCAGTATACAAATTACGGTTGGTTATTCTTTCTCACAAAAAAAGAATAGTGACTCAACCGTATTAATTTTTGCAAATACCAATGGATATCGTCACGCTTCGATTGATATAGGCATTGAAGCTATAAAGACTCTTGGCCGGCAATATGATTTTGGTGTTGATATTACTATCGATTCTCTTTCTTTTAATGATACAACGCTTTCAAGCTATGCTGCTGTTATTTTCCTAAATACCAGTGGAAATATTCTGGGCAAACAACAGAAAGAATCGTTGGTGCGATTTATACAGTCGGGTAAAGGCTTTGTAGGCATACATGCTGCTACCACTACAGAATACGAATGGCCTTGGTATAATCAATTGATAGGGGCTCAGTTTTTAGATCATCCCGAGCAGCAGAGGGGAACATTGCTTATAAAAGACACTTCATTTATCGCAACAAAACATTTACCTAAAAGATGGACGATATGGGAGGAGTGGTATAATTTCAAAAATACATATTGGGACAACCTGCAGGTAGTTATACAACTTGATGAAACTTCCATACAAGGAGGTAAAAACGGTTCATTTCATCCTATGGCTTGGTATCACTCATTTGATGGTGGTCGTTCTTTTTATACAGCACTGGGGCATACCCATGCTATATATGACGACACTCTTTTTCTACAACACCTGGCAGGGGGTATTAATTATGCTATCGGAAGAGTGAAGAATTAAAAGTCTTATTCCTTTTGATACTTACTGCAAACTTTTCAATTTGCTGACCATAATAGTAACAGCAATACCCATCAAGCCAATTGCAGCAAAAGAATACCGCAAGCTGGCAATTTCTGCTATGTAACCAATGAGTGGCGGCCCTATTAAAAAACCTAAGAAGCTAATGCTGGAAATGCCTGCTAAAGCTATTCCCGGCGGAATGTTATGTAGCTTACCAGCGCTGCTATACACAGTAGGGACAATGGAAGATACACCCAGGCCTACAATTAAAAAGCCAATGGTTGCGGAAAGAATGCTGGGAAAAAACACAGCGATAAATAGCCCGGTTGAGATAAGTACGCCGCTCCATTGCAATGTTTTTTTTCTTCCATAGGTAGCGATTATTTTATCTCCTAAGAAACGACCTGTTGCCATCATTATCATAAAGGATGCATAACCCAAAACGATTAAAGAGGTAGGGGCTTTTACAATTTCTTTAAAATAAACGCCACTCCAGTCAAACATGGCTCCTTCAGCAGCCATACTGCAGAAGCCAATAAGGCCTAGTTGCACAAGTATAGGATTAGGGCGAGATAAGAAAGATTTTTTTTCACCTGCTGCAGGTCTGCCTGTGTGCAGTTTATTTTGTGCAAGCAAAACAATAGTAAAAACAATACTGGCTACTATCCAAAAATGAATATAAGGGGATAGATGTAAATTCATCATTGCTAAACCAATCAGTGCTCCACAAAAACCGGCGATACTCCATACTCCATGAAAAGAAGTCATAATCGGCCGGTTAAACTGTTTCTCTGTAAGTATAGCTTGTGTATTGACGGATATATTACACATATTTCCTACGATGCCAAATAAGTAGAGAGCAAGGCCTAAGTGCCAGGGTTCTTGCGCCAGGCCAATATTCGTAAGGCAAACGGTATAAAGGATTACACAGACACGCATTACATTTTTACTTCCAAAATGGGTGACCAGTCTTCCGGAAAACGGCATGGCACTCAGCTGGCCGGCGGGTAATAATAATAGTAGGCTACCCAGTGATGCTTCGGAAAGATGTAAGCTTGTTTTGAGATCGGGGACGCGGCTCGCCCAGGAGGCAAAGCTTAGCCCCTGACAAAAGAAAAAGCAAGAAACAGCAATGCGCAATTGCTTGTTGCTAGGGGAAGAGGTTTTTGTATCAGCAGGTGTATGACTATGCTTCCATCGTGTAACGGGGATAGTCAATCGATGAGAAAAATTTCTAAAACCGGATAAGATTGCTTTCATAAAAGTTGCCAATAGGTTATAAAAGGCAAGCAACTTGTTGATTAGAAAGTTGCACAAAGATAGAAAATTATATTTTCCGCCCCGAAGCACTAATTTAGTACTTTCTTCGTTTTGTAAGTCCTTTAACAAACTATCAGAAATAAAGGGTATTTTTTCCAGTATCAAATTCTATGCTAGCGCCAAAGCAAACATTTTCTTCTTTTTTTAAGCCTAAAAAAATATCGGCAAAGGAAGCTATGCATTATTTGGAAGGATTTTGGAAAAGAATCCAACTGGCTGGGATTCCTTCTGCTATTATTGATCCGGAAAGAAACAAGCTCAGTATTTTTAGTCACCTCAATTTTTTTCAGTTACTTACCGGTTTATTGTTGCCTCTTGCTGGAGTAATATGGGTGGATGCAATACCGCCAAAGGTGTGGTTGGTTTCTCTTGTCCCCGTTTTAGTGAGCATTAGTGTACTGGTATTAAATAATAAAGGATTGTTTCGATTGGCCTTGCTGGTCTATTTCTCTTGTTATCCTGTTTTTACGTGTATCGTTTATATTAATGGTATTAATCTAGGCATTGAACTGTGGTTTATACTATACGGCATTCTCGCTGTTTTTTTTATTAAGGATACAGGCTACATGCTTTTTGCGATAAGCTTTTCAATGATTAGCTACTTTGTGCTGTCCGTTGCATGGAAAATTTATCCTTACCAATTGGAAAACGAGAATTTTACTTTGTATCTCGTGTACCAAGGGTTGGCAATCATTTATATTTTTTATGGTTTGTACCTTATTAAGATGGAAAATGTAATGCAACAGAAATTGTTGCAGCAACAAAATAATGAAATCAAAAAGCAGGCAACTGAGCTAGCGCAGACAAATACAGTAAAGAATAAAATGTTTTCGGTTATAGGGCATGATTTAAAGACGCCGGTATATGCCCTTCGTCATCTGTTTGATCATATGCATGATAGCAATATGTCGGCCGATGAAATTAAAGAGCTGGTACCTGATATACGGGACGATCTTTTTTTTACAACAGAATTGTTAGAAAATCTTTTGCACTGGGCCAAAAGCCAGATGAAAGCTTTTTCTGTTTTTCCGCAGGAGATTTTTTTGAATGAGTTGGTAGAACGAGAAGTGAAAATTTTTTCACGACAAAGCAATGCAAAAAATATAACAGTGGTAAACCATATAGCACCTGGGCTTATTGGCTGGGCAGATAAAGATATGATTAGCCTTGTTTTTAGGAATATACTCGCAAATGCAATTAAGTTTACTCGATCGGGCGGAAAGATTGAAGTCAAAGCTTTACAAGAAGGGGACTGGCTTCGAATTGCGGTGAAAGATAACGGAGCGGGTATGAGTAGCGAGCAAATCAGGCAGATTAATCAATCCAATTTTTTTACCACAGCGGGTACCGAACAAGAACAAGGTACAGGACTAGGGCTGTTTCTTTGCAAAGAATTTTTGCTAAAAAATAACGGTACGCTTTTCATTGAAAGTACACCCGGCGATGGGAGTATCATCTCCTTTACACTGCCTATCGGTGCAGAGGAATAAAAGCTATTCAATAGCTTCTTTTACCCATAATAATAAATCAGCAGCATCCACGATATTCCAGGAATGAGGATGTCGTTGACCATTGGATCGTTTTCCTGTAATTGTTGATTGAATAAATTCAGCTTTGCTATTCCCTAGTGTTTGTAATTTTCGCACAAGATCGGATGCGTCCAGCATATTGAGAGAGTAGATGCTTTTTTTTCTGTTTAACAAATACCAGTTTATATCTACTTCGTGATACGTTCGAAAAGGAATAGTGGAAATAAATTTTTCGCTACCAGCACTTGTGCTTAAAGCGGTGAAAGGGTTTGCCTTGTCCCATTTTTCTTTTTGCATAGTAGGGTCACCCAGTTCTTTCTCCAAGACATCTACTATCATTTTTGATTCTTCTGCCCATGCATCTGTCGAAGCGGTGGCGCTTTCGCTTTTCGCTCTTTTGTATAATCCAAGTAGATCTACAGGTGCATCTATAACAAAGACTGCAGAGGGGATTATGGGATAGTTTGCAGGATTTTCGATACATAGCTGACTGTATCGCAGAGCAATCGTTCCGCCTGAGGAGAAGCCTCCTATAACAAATTTGTTTTTTGGGATATTATATTTTTTTGTCAAGTTGGAGAGCGCAAGGTTTAACAGGTCTATGATTGCTGCATCGGGATATATACGCCTACCCGTAGGCAATGTTATAAGTAATAAACTATCTCTATAAGCCAGTTCATCTATTGTTGTTTCAGGGTAAAGTGAAAGTGCATTGCCGCCATACCCATCCAATAAAACAATAGCTCCTTTTATACTTTTGGATAAAGGTTCTTGTACCGAGTAGTAGCCATATACTGTGTCGGAGGGATTAAACCAACCCTTTACAGAAATTTGGGCACTTCCATATTGTACGATTGCTAACGAAAGGAACAAGGAGAGTAATTTTTTCTGCATAAGATAGCTTTTGGATGAAAGGTCAAACAAAAATGATGCCTTATGTGCGCCACCAATTAAGATAGTCTTGACCACTTTTGGGCAATGATGCTTGCCGCAATCAGTTGCACCGCATGATAAATCATTAGCGGAAGTAATAATATTCCACTCATAGCACTTCCCTGAAAAAGAATTTTCAGCATGACAGATCCATGGACCAATGATTTTTTTGATCCACAAAAAAGAACGGTTACTTTATCCGCTTGCGAAAAGCCGAGAAATTTAGAAAGAAATGAAAGCAATAGAAAAATAAGGAAGAATAAAATAACGGATCCGGTAATTAGTAGAAATAATGTAACAAAACCTACTCCGTGGAAAATATTATCGGCAAAGGAATGGCAAAAAGAAGTGTAGACAATAAGTACAATAATCGATTGATCGAAAATTTTCAGAGCTGTTTTATTTTTTTCTGCAAACCATCCTATGTATTTATTGAGAACTAATCCTAGCGTTACAGGTAGCACTACTTGTACAATAAGTTTGCCTATAATGCTTGCAAGGTTCATTGACGCTTCATCGGTGTGAATGAACAGTGCCACCCATAAGGGGGTTAAAAAAATGCCTAATAAACTTGATATACTTGCATTAAAAATAGCTGCTGGTATATTCCCTTTAGCAATAGACACCATCACCACGGAGGAAGAAACAGTAGAAGGTAGTGCGGCAAGAAAGAAGAATCCCAGCCAAATAGTATATGCTTGTTCGCTTACAAAAAGTGGTTTGAAAAGAAGTATCAATAAAGGGAAGAGGAGGAATGTGGCACATTGTATGAGCAAGTGCATCTTCCAGTTAGATAATCCTGATTTTAATTTTGCCGGGTTTAATTTCAATCCATAGAAGAAAAAAATCAAGCCTATCCCATAATTAGCTACCTCTTCCAATGGAATGGGATAGGTCGCCAATCCCGGCTCGGGTAGAAAGTAGGCAACAACAATAGCGCTAAAAATAGCAATGAGGAAACCGTCGATGCCAAAGCGGGATAGCTTTTTAGCGAGCAGGCTTATTGGCAATGTTTATTTTTTTTCAAGGTTGCGAAGCTTGATGTTTTTGAAATCTATAGGTTGGCCCTCACTTTGAAAAGCGATGTAACCACTTTTTAATAGCTGTCCATCTTTCTTTTGCTCCGGATCAAATCCATTCACTACTTCTCCGCCTATCTGTGGTTTTGAATAACGTAATACGGTATCTCCGTTGATAATATGTTTAACTACTGAGTCGCCTAGTACAATAAGTTCAGCGTGTACCCATTCATCCGGCTGGTAGGTTTTAGAAGAAGAGCTGATGCAATGACGAGTATCAAGCGTGTCTTGGTAAAATATATGTGTTCCTGGCGAGCACATATTTCCGGTGGGCCTAGGATTGCCATCAGGTAGCCCGGCTAGTAATTGCATTTCTACAGAGATGGGCCAGTCTTGTTCTTTGGGCATGGTGCGAGGATCTGGTGAATGAAACATAACACCGCTATTCAATATAGTATAGGAGGGGGCATCTGTCCGCCATTCGCCGTTGAAGCGATAGTCAAATTTTAAATGATAACTAGAAAACGGTTCTTTGTAATAAATATGCCCAAAGCGATCATTAAAATGATCATACTCGTCGTACCTGATTTGTAGGATGCTATCTTTTACACGAAAAGTATTTGCATAATTATCGCCAACTTCATGGTGATGGATTTTAACAATCCAGTCATTAATGTCTTTGCCATTAAATAGAGCTATCCATTCTTCTTGCTTGGGTTCATTTGTATTACAGCCCGGAAGTAGAAGAAAGATAAAAGACATAATCAGGAGAAGCGAGAATAGTTTCTTCATCACAATAAGTTTAAGCTATAAAAATAGCCAATTATTAGTTGAAGTGGTAGTGTGTCTTTTGTGCTGGCATAGTTGTTTTTGTTGATATGAACTAAAAATCCCGAAGTATTGACTTCGGGATTTTTAAGATTGTAATAAATGAGTTGATTATGGCTTTGTCCAGGTGTTATTTTCTGGTACCATGTCAGGAAATACTTTATCTGGATCAAGTACTACTTTTGTTATTTCTTCTTCAGTATTTAAAGCAAAAGTCCAGACTTTATTGTTCTGCCATATTTCAACAGGCAATTTTTTTCTTTCTGTTTTATTGCTTGCTGTTGTGTACTCAACAATAACTGGCATTGCCATGCGATCGCGATTCTCTATTGTCACCAGCGCCCCATTTTTTGCATCTCCCCCTATATATTCCAGTTTTGTGATGGCTTGATCGAGTTGATAATTATTAAGAATGATTCCTTTCCAGAACCAAGCCAGGTCTTCGCCTGCTGAATTTTCCATACTGCGGAAGAAATCCCAAGGGGTAGGATGTTTGTAGGCCCAGTCAGTAATATATTTTTTAAATGCATAATCAAATCGATCGCGTCCGAGTATTTCATCGCGCAACAAACCCATTGCATAACCGGGCTTGCTATATAGCAGTGTGCCTATGCTTCGTTCCGACATTGCATCAGGTGTATTGTAAATAGCTTCTAAAGAAGGCGTGAACATGCCGCTCTTATGCATGGAGCGTTTTGCTTGTTTATATTCGCCATTATTAAAATCTTCTGATGCAATTCCATTGATGAATGTATTGAAGCCTTCATCCATCCAGCCATACCTTCTTTCGTTACTACCTACAATCATGGGAAACCAAATATGCCCAAACTCATGATCCGTTACACCCCATAGTCCACGAGTTTTTGCCCGATAACTACAAAAAACGATACCTGGATATTCCATGCCTCCAATGTTGCTGGCTACATTCACAGCCACTTGGTAAGGATAAGGATACCATCTTTTTGAATAATTTTCGATAGAAGCTTTGGTGTATTCTGTAGATCTTCCCCAAGCATCTATGCCGTCTGATTCTTCAGGATATACAGACAGGGCTAAACTTTTTTTCCCACCGGGTAAATTAATACGAGCACCATCTAGAATAAAAGAACGGGATGCGGCCCAGGCAAAATCACGGGAATTGCTCATCTTGTATTTCCAGGTAAGTGTAGGCTTAGAGGGGCGGGAGGCAGTATTGGTTACTTCTTCTTTACTGCGAATGATAACTGTTTTATCACTTTGTTTGGCTTGGTTATACCGTTGTAATTGCTGTGCTGTAAAAACCTCCTGTGGGTTGAGCAACTCGCCACCTGCCGCTACAATCATAGAGGCAGGAGCAGTGATGTTAACAGTATAGTCACCATATTCACAATAAAATTCTCCTGCGCCTAAGTAGGGATCTGTATTCCAGCCACGCACATCATCCAGTACAGATAGCCGAGGAAACCATTGTGCAATGGCAAAAATGTCACCATTTTTTGTGGCTTGTATACCTGTTCTATCTGCACCGTACTGTGGTACATTATAAGAGTATTCAATGCTAAATTGTAATGCGCCGGTTTTGGCTGCAATAGGTTTAGCCAATCTTACCTGCATCCGTGTATCGTCTATGATATAGTCAGCCGGTGTTTGTGTAGTGCCGCTAATTAGTTTTACGGATTTTATTGTATAGCCTCCTTCAAAACTGCTTTTAGCATCACCATAACGGCTTCTGCCGGTAGCAGGCATTTTTGCTTGGCCACGGGAGTTAACATTGAATAAATTTTGATCTAGCTGAAGCCATAAATAAGGCAAGGCTTTCGGGCTGTTGTTTTTATAGGAGATAACAACAGTGGCTGTTACTTGTTTTTTAATTTCATCCAAAGAGGCATTGATGTGATAATCCACTTTGTTTTGCCAATAAGAGGGCCCGGGCTCTCCGGTAGCAGTACGGTACTCGTTTCCGTTGTGTGTGTAAAATAGCGGAGAAAATAGCGTGGTGTAATCATACTTAGAAGCAGTAACTTCTTGTGCTATAGCTCCTCCAGATAAAAAAGCAATACTTAAAAATGTCAGAAGCCTTTTTTTCATGTCTGTGTTTTTTGTGATAAACAGGAATGAAAGCATACAAGCTGCATCATTCCTTAGTCTGGTAAGTATATAATTTAAAAGTGAGTCATGAAAATAAGTAAAGCTGCCTGACAAGCCAAAGTATTTTTTGTAAGCGGTAAGATAGATGTTGTGCGGTAGTAGGAAGGGTTTAGTTTAGCGAAATAAAAAAAGGCTGCCTTATTACTAAAGCAGCCTTCTACTTATTCTCATGTTGCCTTTCTAGAAGCTAAAAATTGCTGCAAGTAATGCAGTAGCCGTTGATTTGGTTCCGGATATACCGTCTTTTTTTGCAAATACATTTTGTGATGCATTGTCAATACGGAATTCAGGAATCAGTGTGAAGTTGCCTACTTTGTAGTTGAGTGAAAGAGTGGACTGGAAAATATTCGCGCCTACTTTTACGGCATCTTTTTCGTCGCTAAAATACTCTGTGCGGAGTGTAAGACCTAGTTTGTCGCTGGCATCGTAATTAAAATACAGCGCAGAGCCCCACCATTTGTCTGATGAGCCTTTGATGCCATTTTTTACCAATTGTATAGTACCATCGTACCCAATAGAAAAGGCATCCGATACCTGCCCTGATGCTGTAACACCAAATTGGTTCACGCTTTCCGCTTCTGGTGTGGATTTGTTGCCAAACCATCCAGAGTAATTGGCGTAAAGAGAAAATTTATCTCCACCATAGCTATATTGGGCGTTTAGCACTTTTGTACTGGCAAAGGTAGGAGCTGTTACGTCTGTAGGATTAGCTACGCCGAGCATCAACCCGCTGCCGCCACCCAGGTCAATATCGGCTTTGATACCTGTGTGGGAAAAGGGCCCGTAAGAGAACATATAGGACATGCTGTAATTTTTATTGGCCTGGGGATCTAATACCTCATAGCCAATATGCGTTCCCCATTTACCTAAAGAAAGTTTTACTTTATCGGATACATTGAGGTAGACATAAGCCTGCTTCAATGCTAAAAGCGTATTCTCGTCAGCATAAGAAAATTCTTCTGCTCTTTTCCCAAAGCCAAGATCTACAACAGCTCCTGCTTTACGTAATGTGTATTCAGCTTTTAATGAAGCCATGCCCAATTCAAATGTATTTTGTGAATTGGTAAAACTTGTAAGACTGTTGAAGCCAGCCCCCCCTGATGTTGTATTGGCAAAGTTGTAACGATAATAGCCGTCAACTGAACCGGATAAAGTAAGCGGATTGCTGGTAGAATCTTGCGCAAAAACAGAAATAGAGGCAGTTAATAGGAGAGCAGGTGCTGCGAGGGCAGCTACGATTTTTTTTCGTAACATTGTAAGCATTTTAGATGTTAAGAAAA
>CAZPPM010000094.1:0-12752 GCA_964588445.1 uncultured Citrobacter sp. | reverse complement strand
GTCAATAATATTTTCAATAAAAAATATGAACCCAACGGATGGACTTATCCTTATCAATTTACAGGGAACGTGACTTCCGATAATGGTTACTATCCTATGGCAGGTACTAACTTTATGCTAAGCTTAAACATTAGGCTCTAATAAAAAAAAGTCCGTAAGCTTTACAACTTACGGACTTTAAATTTTGTACCAGTCAGCAGCTTTATTTTGCAACAAACTTTTCTTGCCAGGCCAGCATACCTCCTGTAAGGTTTTTGGTGTTTTTAAACCCAAGTGTATCCAATATAAGGCAAGCCTGCCCGCTACGATTACCGCTACGGCAATACACTATCAATTCTTCATCCCGAAAAGGTTCCAGATCATCCACCATCATGGTTTGCACATTGCCTAAAGGATACAATATGCCTCCAATATTAAACTCTGCATGCTCATGGGGTTCTCTTACATCAACAATATTCAGCTTCTCTCCGGCATCCAGTCGGGTCTTTAAATCTTCGATTGTAATATTCTGCATAATTCGGTTATTTTAAAATTATTGTAAAATACTAGTTACTGTATCTAAAACAGGTTTATCTGTTTGTAACCATACATCCATCAGCTGTCCCGATCGAATATAACGAAAGCGCTTTTCTTCATCCATTCGTTCGGGGCTTTGCCGGTAAATATAACTATTGCAGGTATCGGTGATACCCGCGCCCATCACCACACCAAAAGTAAGACCATTAGACTCTAATAAGCTTTTTGCCTGACAATAGGTCATCCCCACCAATGAAGGCACAACAAATTGCCTGTCACTAACACCATTGCCTAAAATAAGATCAACTTTGCTACCCATTCTTATTTTTGTTCCTGGAGTAATAACAGCTCCATCATATCGCTGTTCAAGTACCGCATTTTTGGCAAAATCAGGCCGATAGATTGTATCTCCTACTCGCAGATTGGCATTCTTAAGTGTCATTTCTGCGGTACGAAAACTATAACTTACCAAATTGGGCATATCTATCATAGGCGCTACAGTCCTGTTTACCGTCAGATATACCGTTCTGTTTACTTTCACCAATTCATCTGCTTCGGGAATTTGCTTTATGATAACACCGGGCTCTGCAGCATCGTTATAAATAGAGTCTTGTATCTCTATTTCAAAACCGGCGCTTTTTAATTCCTTCTCTGCTTGCTCCAATGTTTTACCCATTACAAGCGGTACTATTTTAGATTGATCGTGATGTGTAAGCCACTTTAAAGAAATGATAAACAAAAAAAATAATGCCAGCGTGAGCACTATTGCAACAAGAATATTTACCCATAAAGGTCGGCCTGTAATAAATTTAAACACAATTCAATTTTTAGGTGATGGTCTTTACTCCAAATTTAGACCTTTAACGCCTGTTCTATCAGTTTCGTATAAAAGTCCCGCAGGCTAATACCGGTTGCTCTCACTTGCTGAGGCACAACACTGGCTTCACTTTGCCCCGGAATGGTATTAATTTCCAGCATATAAGGCTCTGCTTTCGCTTCATCATAAATGAAATCAATGCGTACCACTCCCCTACAGTTAAATAAGGAATAAACTTTTTGAGCTGCTTGCCTTATCTTCTCCGCAATACTATCCTCCAGTATTGCCGGTGTTGTTTCTTTCGATTTACCCTGATATTTTGCTTCAAAATCAAAGAAAGATTGTTCTGGATCGGCTTTCACCTCTGTTAGAGGTAATACAACAACTTTATTATCTTCTTTATATACTCCTACTGTAAATTCTCTCCCCTCTATCATTTCTTCTACTATTACCTGATCGTCCTCCTGAAAAGCTTTCGCTACAGCTTGCTCGATCACTTCTTTGCTATCAGCCTTGGACATACCGATACTGGAGCCTCCATTGTTTGGTTTTACAAAAACAGGAAACCTTAATGTCGATTTCACTTCCTCAAGATCAAATCCATCTTTCATCAATAATATAGATTTGGCTACAGGAACGCCTGATGCTGCTGCAACAGCTGTAGTATATCGCTTATTAAAGGTAAGTGCAGATACAGCGGCACTACAAGATGTATAAGGAAGCTTGAGCATATCAAAGTATCCTTGCAATTTACCATCCTCGCCGGGTGTACCATGCATGGCTATAAACGCTCCGTCAAAAAAAATTTTTTGCCCTTTGTCTATAATAGAAAAATCATTTTTATCTACTACAATTTTATTCCCATCATCAGCTACATAAAACCACCCTTCTTTACTTATATCAATTAAGTAAACATCATATTGTTGTTTATCCAAATTATCATTAATCGTCTTGGCTGTTCTATAAGATATCACCGCTTCGCCGGAGAGCCCACCGGTAACCAATGCAATTTTTTTGTTTTTCATTACAGA
The DNA here is from genome assembly GCA_964588445.1 of uncultured Citrobacter sp. Taxonomy (GTDB): domain Bacteria; phylum Bacteroidota; class Bacteroidia; order Chitinophagales; family Chitinophagaceae; genus CAZPPM01. Next base: position 10,388 of record CAZPPM010000094.1, on the reverse strand, counting down.
CTTACTGATTTTGCTTCGCAAATATTGAGAAAAAAGCGGTTCAATGTATTAGAGCGTTAAAAATATCTGTTATATTTTTTTATGAGAATAAAGAGACCCTAACCCCGTATTTTGAAATAAGAAAGGTGAAGGCCGTTTCTCCTTCACCTTTTTACGACGGGAAATATCACCCGCCAACAAATGAGCAGTTAAAGAAAACTGCTTTATTAAGTGTTCTACCAAGTTACAGCAATTTCTCATCCGCAAGAAAAAGAAGCCCTTGAAATTATACACATTTTAAATATGCAGCCTATCTTTCTTTGCCATTAAAGCTTCTACTGTTTCCTCATACATTTCATCGGGCACACAACAGTCTACTGGGCATACAGCCGCACATTGTGGTTCCTCATGAAACCCTTGGCATTCAGTACATTTATTAGGTGTTATATAGTAAGTATCTACACTTAATGGGGCATTCTTTTCATCTGCACCCACCTCCGTGCCATCCATCAGCAGGAAACGTCCTTTTACAGAAGTCCCGTCGGCAATAGCCCATTCTACCCCACCTTCGTAAATTGCATTATTAGGGCACTCTGGTTCGCAAGCCCCACAATTAATACATTCATCTGTTATCTTGATAGCCATAATCGTTTTATTTTGCCAAACAAAATTAATCTTTGTGACGGAATCGTCAAGCATAAAGTTTTCATGTACAGGTAGATAATCCTTTAAACCCCTTGATACAAAAGAATAATGAATAAGAATAGAAGAATTGAATTATTGACGCAGCTGGGCCAGTATATGCTTTCTAAAGATCCAGAATGGCTGGCGGCAAAAGAACAGGCAGAAAGACAGAATAGCTGGTTTATACCCGAATTTATCGAAACCGCCACCCATCATATTGGCCGCCATTTCCTGGAAGCCTCTACAATAGAAGCCTGGACTGCCAATTATGCAATTCCTGATATACAAGCCACCCCCCAAAAGATAGGCATAGTAATGGCCGGCAATCTGCCCCTCGTTGGGTTTCATGACTGGCTTTGTATATTTTTATCAGGCCACTACGCTACGATAAAGCCTTCTTCTAAAGACGATGTTCTGATACGGCACTTACTGCAAAAATTAGCATCTTGGGATGCAGCCACACACCCCTACTTTTCTTTTGAGCCTATGCTAAAAAATTGCGATGCCTATATCGCAACAGGAAGCAATAACACCGCCGGTTATTTCAATTATTACTTTGGCAAATACCCTCATATCATTCGTAAAAACAGAACTTCTGTAGCCATTCTTTCAGGAACAGAGACTGAGGAAGAACTAGCATCTCTTGCTGACGATGTACATCTTTACTTTGGCTTGGGCTGTAGAAACGTCACGAAAATTTATGTGCCGCAGGAATATAATTTTGTTCCTCTTTTAACCGCCTTTAGGAAATATAGTCACCTGGCCGATCATCACAAGTATAAAAACAATTATGACTACAATCTGGCAATACATATTCTCAATAAGCAGTATTACATGACTAACGAATCTATCCTGCTAATTGAGGAAGATGCACTTTTTTCACCAGTAAGCCAGTTGAATTACTCTTTTTACCGTAATGAGGACGAATTGACGGCTACCCTGCTTAAAAGCAACGATATACAATGCATCGTAAGTAGAAAACATATTCCTTTTGGGCAGTCTCAATTTCCTGCTGTAAGTACGTATGCAGATGGTATAGACACTTTACTTTTTCTTTCTAATCTCTAATCCAAAAGAGGCTTTTCTTTTAGAGTAGGATTTAATAAATTTGTAAACAAGTACGAAGCTCTTAGTAAATGATTTGTTAAACTAAGTGACTTGTAAGAACTTCTGTATGACAGTTTGTTATTTTGTATAGTCAAGGCACATTATTTGACAAAAAGAAAAAAGATTAAAAAAAATAAATGAAACGCATATGAAATGGAAACAACTCTTGCTGATTATAGGGGTAAGTGCCGTATCAGCAATTAGTAGTATGTGGGTATACGGGAAAGTAGTTAACAGAAATCAACCCACCGCTCTACTTTCGGCTACAACAAAATTACCTGTGAACTATGCAGGCTTTTATGACAACAATGGTATTGCTGCCGGCGAGCCTGTTGATTTTACGAAAGCTTCCGCAGCAGCCGTACCCGCGGTTGTGCATATTAAAACAAAAATAAACGCCCGTAAAGTAAGTAGTGAAAACGCACCGCAACAACGCCGTCGCGGCAATTCAATGGAAGATTTCTTTGATGATTTCTTCAACTTTGGCCCCAACTCATTTGGTCCCATGGTGCAGCCTGAGCAAAGAGCATCAGGTAGCGGTGTTATTGTAGACAAAGACGGGTATATTGTTACCAATAACCACGTTATTGCCGGATCCGGTGGTGATGGCGTTGCCGACGAGATTACTGTTACACTAAGCAATAAGAAAACCTATAAAGCAAAGCTGATTGGGAGAGACCCTAGTACAGATCTTGCTGTAATAAAAATTGATGCCACTAATCTACCCTATATGATATATGGCAATTCAGATGAGGTCAAGCTGGGTCAATGGGTTTTAGCAGTAGGTTACCCTTTTACACTAGAAACTACCGTAACAGCAGGTATTGTAAGTGCTAAGGAAAGAACTATTGGTATCAACAGCCGCCAAAGCAATTCTCCTGTAGAAATGTTTATTCAAACAGATGCCGCCATCAACCAAGGCAATAGTGGCGGGGCTTTAATTACTACAACCGGCGAATTGATTGGTATTAATTCTGCCATTTTTGCGCCCAACCAAACATATGCAGGTTATGGATTTGCCATTCCTGTAAACATCGTGAGAAAAATCATAGGCGACTTAATTGAGTTTGGTGATGTGAAAAGAGGTTTTCTGGGAATAAGCTATCCTTCTCAAGACAACGAAAGCTATGTAAAAAGAGCAGGGGTAAAAGACGGATCGGGCGTATACGCTCTGGCTATTCCTGCTGATGGCGCTGCTGCCAAAGCTGGAATTAAAAAAGGTGATGTGATTACAAAAATAAATAATCGCCCCGTTACTACCGGATTAGAAATGAGTGGACAAATAGCCAGCTACAAACCCGGCGAAAAAGTAAACCTCACGTACGTACGTGAAGGAAAAGAATATACTACTACTGTAACACTGGGAGGAGAATTACTTAATGTTAAACTTGCAAACACAGAAATAATAGGCGACCGCCTGGGCGTGGAACTTGAAAATGTAGATAGCAAAAATGCTACTCAGTATAAAATCAACGGCGGTGTTAAAGTAAAGAGCATTAAAAAGGGTGGTCCCTTTAGCACTACACGTATGGAAGAAGGATTTGTTATCACTACCGTGAATGGAAGAGATATTAAAAACATTGACGAGTTTGCTCAGGCATTAGGTAATAGCTTAGGTAAAATAAAACTCGATGGTATTTATCCTGGTTACTCAGGAGTGTACTCTTACCAAATTGATTTGAATAGCGAAGATTACTAAGAGACATCACTAGACATAATAAAATAAGAGAGCCGCTTTATAAAGCGGCTCTCTTATTTTCCCAATATTTTTATCTTACTCCTTCCAACCCCAAGGAACAAAATCCGTTGAAACCTGGTTGCTTAAATCAAAGCTTACGGTAAATAACCTATCCGAACCAACACGTCGTAAATTATAGGTAAATACTTTATCTGTCAATGTAATCCACCATACATTGCCACAAGCATAGCTTATCAAGTCACAGGTTTCCTGATCGGCTGGAAACACCTGCTGCTCCTTGCTTCCCGTATTGCTTGCTGTGCCACCATACTGTGTTATCCTATCAGGCGTACCATCTTCATGCCGGTGGTCGTGTTTTAGCTTCACTACAGCTTCCTCTCTTGTAAGTACCCATGTACGAGACTTATCATTACCTACAAAGAAAGGAATACGTATCCGATTCAGCTCGCAAGCTTTCACCTGCATTACTAATCGCTGTCCCGTAAATCCATCGCCTTCCCTACCGCCTGCCGTTATTTTCCCCTCATACGTTTTACCGCAATGCTTTTTTAATGCGACCCAAAAACTATCTACAGCAGTGGGTTGCTGCGCAAACCCTTTATCAGCAAAAGCGATCAACACACAGGCAATAAGTATTTTCTTTATCATGTTGTATTCTTTTTATACTAAAATTTATTTTTCCAACACCCAATATTCCCATGCGCCTAGACTAAGTTCCTCTGTAGAAACAATACTTTTACTTTGGCGAGTAAAAACATCTGTAAAAAGCCCTTTGGCCTCATCGCTCTGTAAACGAAAAGTTATTGGTGATTGGCGGGAGAGATTCATCACCACCAATACTTCTTTCTCTCCGCTTTTTCTTACATAAGCTAAAATTTTATCATCTTCATCCGTTTTAATCCGATAGGTTGCTACAGTAGAATCGCCTGCACGTAGTGCCGGGTGATTACTTTTTAATTCGAGTAAAGTCTTATAAAAATCATGCAACTCATATTGGCCATTCCAGGCTATAGCATCTTTCTCAAAAAACTCTAAGCGCTTCTTATTAGGTAGTTCCTGCCCACTGTATAATAGTGGTACTCCATTCCAGGTGGCACTAAACACCGCCAAGGCTTTTGCCATATCGCCATACTTCTCATATTCCGACCCATTCCAGCTATTCTCATCATGATTAGTAGTAAACCATGCCCGCATAGAACCATCACCAATAGCGCTATAGCGATAGAGTAAAGAATCTAAAATACTTACCGGTAATTGGTGCTCATAAAACTCTCTGGTCTTATGCATCCACGACCATGTATAACTGGCATCAAACACTTGTCCATAATCCGGATTTTCTAATTCATCAAATTCGCCTAACCAGAATAAGTGTTTCAATGAATCTACCTGAGGCCTTGCTTCCTGCCAGAAATCCAATTCAACCCAACTTGCCAGATCACAACGAAAACCATCAATATTGGTTTCCTTTACCCAAAACTGCATAGCTTCTATCATCTTTTTTCTAAGTTCCGGGTTGCTATAATCCAATTCAATAATATCATCCATACCACTTGCAATTTGAAAATCATTCGTGGCAGAGTCTTTCAAATAGTATTCGGGATTTGATTTGGTCCATACATGATCCCATCCTGTATGATTAGCTACCCAGTCGATAATGACTTTAAAGCCCAGTTGCTGAGCCTCCTTTACCAGATTTTTAAAATCTTCCAGCGTGCCAAATTCAGGATTGATAGCGGTATAATCAGAACAGGCATAAGGACTGCCCATACTTCCCTTTTTATTTTTCTGTGCAATAGGAGTGATTGGCATAAACCAGAGCGTCTCCACGCCCATTTCTCGTAAGCGAGGCATTTCCTTTGCAAAAGCATTGAACGTCCCTTCCTGCGTGTATTGCCGTACATTAACCTCGTAAATATTTGTCGTATGCGCCCAAGCTGGTGTTTTACTATTGGTGTTCATTTTCCCCGTATTTTTTTTGGTTTCACAACTATAGAAAATAGCTGATAAAGCTATCCCTAAAAATAATCGTATCATATAGCTATTTTGGTGAAAATAAGTACTAAAGAAAGTTTCACAAAGTATTTTTTGCTTTTATGCGGCGCTATTTATTCATTCTACGGGAATAGTATCTTTGCACTATGAAGAGTTTTGATGTTCCCATCATCTATCGGAGCCCGCTTATCTCTGCTATTAAGAAAAAACGAAAAGAGCAGGATAAACTAAAAAAGGATTTTACGCCTACCCTGTTGGATTTTGGTCCCATTCATATTTATCTGGCTCGTCATTTTGGTTTTTGCTATGGTGTAGAAAATGCCATAGAAATTGCTTTTCGCACCGTTAAAGAAAATCCGGGTAAGAGAATCTTCCTGCTAAGCGAAATGATTCACAACCCACAGGTAAATGCCGACTTACAATCGCATGGCATCACCTTCCTACAAGATACATATGGCAAACAGCTCATCCCCTTTGATGAACTTACCGCAGATGATATTGTGCTTATACCGGCTTTTGGCACCACTCTGGCCATTGAAAAAATGCTAAGTGAAAAAGGCATTCAAACGGAAAAGTATAATACCACTTGCCCGTTTGTAGAAAAAGTATGGAATAGAAGCGAGGCTATTGCCAAAAAAAATTATACCATCATCATTCATGGGAAACCGCGTCATGAAGAAACCCGAGCCACTTTCTCTCATGCGGCTGCCAATGCGCCTTCTGTCGTGGTAGAAGATATGAAACAAGCGAAGGAACTGGCAAAATATATCACAGGCGAAAAACCATTAGCTCTTTTTTATGAAGAATTTGCTCATCAACACTCTCCCGGATTTGATATAGCGAAAGATTTACTACGCATTGGTGTAGTCAACCAAACAACGATGCTGGCAAGCGACACACAAGCCATCGCCGATTTTTTAAAGCAAACAATGATTGAAAAGCATCAATTGACTGATGGAAATGTGCAGGAACATTTTGCCGATACCCGCGACACACTTTGCTATGCTACCAATGATAACCAAACCGCAGTAACTGGTATGCTCGCCACCCCGGCCGATTTGGCCATAGTTGTAGGCGGTTACAACTCTTCTAATACTTCTCATCTTGTAGAATTGTGCGAAGAAAAACTTCCTACTTATTTTATCAACAATGAAGCTAAGATTATATCTCCTACCTCCATACTACACTATGACTTTCTTAACTCACAAGAAGTAGTAACCGACAATTTTCTTCCAGCAAAAGAACCGGTAAAAATCCTAATCACTAGCGGAGCTTCCTGCCCTGATGCCCTGGTAGAAGGAGTTATTACCAAGCTAATTGGTTTCTACACAGTCACCACTTCTATAGAAGATCAACTGAGCACATTCAAGTAATAGCACTTTGGCAACGTTTTTGTCTGCCTTCACTTATCATTTAGGTTTACAATCTATTACATTCACTAAAAGTTGGCTGTATGAAAAACTGGTTACGTACTTTATTAGCCGGCTATGCCGGTTACAAATGGGGAGGAGGCTGTTTAGGCTTTATTGCTGTTTTTGCCATTGTATACTATTTGCTGGGGCACTGTTAATACATTACGTTGTTCTTACTGCAAGAAGAAAGCCATATAAAATATCTGCTACCGTAATTATAATAGAAACAAGGAATAGTATTGCTCCTTGAAACAATATTCTGAAAGCGGCATTAGCACTTTCTGTATCATTCAATTCTATAGATTTTTTTAGTTGCCTAGGAAAGCGTAAAAAATAAACATTTGCTATAAGTACCAGAAAATTTAACAGCAAAGAAATATAGGGATATACTTTATTGTAAAAAGACGCTTCTGGATAAAGAGGCGACACTTCCATTTTAAACTGCTGCACAATCTGCCACCCGTTCCAAATGGATAAAATTGCTGTATGGAAAATTACAAATACTAAAATTGTATAGCTTAATGCTGCATAGCGATTGATATACCTTTTGCCAGTTTCAGTAATTTTTACTTCAAAAAGATTTGATTCTTGCTGCTCCATTTATAAAAGTTATAAAAAAAAGCAACAGTAGTAAACTGTTGCTTTTTTTTATTATTTACAAGATAGTTTATTTATACAGCAAATCATAGTACTCATGCGCCATCCGATTACTTTCAAACTGGAATCGCACATCCTGCATACTGTTTTTCATAATCTCTCTCCAGGTAGGATAGTTATCATAATAAAGTGGCAGTATATCCTTATTCAATATCTCGTATATCTTATCCAGGTCATACATATCCTGATCGTGTACCGACATATTAGCATAGTCAGCTTTAGGCACTACAAATCCATTATGTCCCTGATTGATAAACTCTGGTATCCATCCATCATCGGTAGAGAAATTAATAGCGCCATTCATAGAAGCCGTCATGCCGCTTGTACCAGATGCCTCTCTGGGCACTCTTGGATTATTTAACCAGCAGTCGGCCGCCTGTTTTAATCGTTTAGACAATGCCAATTCATAGCCTGTTAATACAGCTACGTTCTTGTAACGCTTACTGATATAAACCAAATGATTAAACTCGCTTATAGCAGGATGATCAACAGGATAAGGCTTACCGGCCCATATAATCTGAACGGGATATTTTATATTACTTAAAAGCTGTTCAAATCGTTCCTGATCTGAAGTAATTAAACCGGCTCTTTTATATCCGGCAAAACGTCTCGCCCAAACAATAGTGAAAACATCCGGATTGAATAATTTACCGGTTTGATCGGCTACTATTTCAAATGCTCTTTTCTTCAAATACTTTTTCCTATCATCCATACCGTAATTATCACCTGCTTCTTTAAAGCGATATAATTGCTTATCGGCCCAGTAGCGATAATTTTGGGAATTGGTAATGGAAATAATAGGGCATATTCCGCTATACTTTCCCCACATTTCTCTTGATACAACACCATGCAATTTTGATACGGCATTAGCCAAATGAGCAAATCGTAAGGCCGTCAATGAATGATTGAAGGCATCATCATAATTATCCGTCAGCTTTTTCACCTCATCTACTGTCAATCCGCAGAAGTAGCTCATCTTATGACATAGATAAATATCATGCTTTTCGTTACCGGCTTCTTCCGGCGTATGTGTTGTAAATACTAATCTCTTTTTTACTTCTTGTATATCACGATTGTACTTGGCATATAAATAAAAAGCTGCTGATATACCATGTGCTTCATTTAAGTGATACAGTTCTGGATTAAATCCTATCTCATCCATGAGCTTAGCACCTCCCACTCCCAGCAAAATAAACTGAGCAACTTTAGTAGCAACGTTCGCATCATATAAGCGATGCGTAATCGTTTGTGAAACATAATCATTCTCCGGAACATCCGTACTCAATAAAAACATGGGTGCCGACTTGAACGTTTCCGGATTTAAGTAATACACTTTCACCCATACCGGATGCTCATGCACAGTTATTTGGAATTTAATGCCGGTATCTTCTAAAAAGCTATAAGTCTTTTCATTCCAGGACACATCCAGTGTTTGATCCTGGTTGCGCTCCTGATCATAATAACCATACTTCCATAAAATACCAATTCCTACAAGATTTTGTCGCAACTCATAAGCACTCCGCATGTGCGAGCCGGATAAAAAGCCTAGTCCACCACTATATATTTTTAAAGGTTGATGCACGGCAAACTCCATGGAGAAGTACGCAACTTTTTTAGAATAGGCTGGATCAATTTCGTACGGAACAGAAAAATTAGTAAAACTCATAATGTGTTTTATTTACACGAAAGCGCAATATTAAGCTTAAATTTTAAAAAGTTATAGGTCTCAAAAAAAATAAACAACACTTGTTTATTTCACTTTTTTACTTATTGTACCTATGATTTCTTTACTACTTTCTTTCTTGGATATACACCATCAAAAGAACATCGCAATCCCCTGCGTGCACCACATCCTTCAATTTCTTTTATGGTAACAGTCGTTGCACTGAACTTAAATTCTAATGCACATGGATCACCGGGTTGACGATACTCCGCAGTGGTGGCATTTTTCATTCGTGCTTCACCTTTTAGTTCACCGGTGCATTCACCATTATTTTTTTCAAAGTGTATAAAAAAACTTAGTTTGTCTTTAGAACGACCATCTCTGAATGATATAAGATTGAATTTACCCGTTCCGTAATCCGCCGTGTATTTTTGCTTAACAGAAAGTGTATCAATTGGATTGATCAATTCTTTTTCTTTTACATCCAATGCATCTGTCAAAATCAACATAAACTCCTTAGAAGCCCCATTATACACATATACATCCTTACCATCACTTGAAGATCCATCTGCATTTTTGCGCATAATATTTTTATAAATCGTCATTTTCCCATCTAATACACTTTGTTGTTCTGTATTACGCAGATTATCGCTTTTCAAAAAAGGCAATGCTGCTAAAAAATTATTCTTTTTATCAAACGCAAATACAAAAGCACTCCTCGAAGTACCTGTCACCGCTTTAATAAAAATATATTGCTCTTCCCCCACCACTTTTCCAATAGGATACATCTTGGAAGTAGCATTTTTTCCAAGTAACTGATTAATTACAGAATCGGGGATAAATTGTTTCAATACTTTGATACTTATGCGCAGGGAATCGTTATCGTTTTTAAGAAGCATAGTATCTGCCAATCGATAGGGTGTTTCTACTACAGGAAAAAATTCAATAAAATCCGCAATCACTACTTCCTCCTCCCCCGCTAAGCTAATTTTCTTTTTTTCCTTACAGGAAGCAAGAAACAACCCGGCAACAATAAAACAAAAAACTAGTCTGATAACGGTCATATTGCAATAATTGGACAGCAATATAAGCGTTTCTTTCCTTAAGAGAAACCTTAGAAATTTTGGAGAAAACAACTATTTATTTAGCTTTGTCTAAAAATTATTTTAGCTATGCTAAATTATTCTGTCAGCGA
>CAZPPM010000093.1:0-12773 GCA_964588445.1 uncultured Citrobacter sp. | reverse complement strand
ACTGAACCGTCCAAGTCCATTGTCAAAGGTAAAACACAAACCCTGAATATCATAGTATTTATTCAGAATTCCGAGCAAAAAAATCCAGAAATTTTTTCCCAAAAAGCCTCCACTTTGTGGAAAACTCAAGCTGGCAAAGCTTTTCGAGGGATTCTATAGCAATATTTAGGAGTCCGTCGGGCTTGTTTTATTTTGCCGGGCTTTGCGATGCAGGTAAATCCACAGCCCCAGTCCGGCCAAAAATAGTAAAGTAGAGATAACCTCTGCCTGCGTTGGTTGGAAACCGAATAAGTCGATCGTAGTATTAACCCTGATCTTTTCTATAAGAAAACGTTCGATACCATTTACCATCAGGTATAAGGCAAAGAGCGCTCCCGGAACCTTTAGTCTTTTTCTTAGTGACCATAACAAAGCAAACAACAGCAGAGCTGCAATAATCTCGTACAAGGGAGTTGGATAAACAGGTACAGGCAGTTCATTACAGTATCTTCCCACACAACCGGCAATTCGCTCACCCGCCTCATTTACATTATTAGGATAGGTATAGGACCACATCCAATCCGGAAGCCAGCTGTAAGGGTTGGCGGCTGTGTTGTTTATACCCCAGTCTCCATCTCCGGATACCTGACAACCTATCCTTCCTACCCCATACCCCAGCATTAATGCCGGAGCTGCCGCATCATTCAAATGCCATAAGCCCACCTTGTGCTTTTTTGCATATACCCATATAGCGATGGCAGCACATATTAGCCCGCCATAAAAAGTAAGCCCGGCAGGAGAAAAGATATACGATGCCGGATCTTTCACAAAACCACTCCAGTTTTCGAAAATATCAAACAACTTAGCACCTAAGAGACCAAATACAAGGGCCAGGATGGTTATTTCTCCCACCCTATCCTGTGGCCATATACGTACCGTTCTCTTTTCTGGTTTTGCCAGCTTTTGTTTATTTTTTTCATACCATTTTAGTCCGGCAAATAACAGCCCTAAACCTATCCCTGCAGGCCAACTGCCTATCGCAGAAAAAATAAATGCCTGAGGATCTTCCGTGGCAGCACTATCCATAATAAATAGTGCCAGTATTTTATAACCTAATAAAAAGCCCAAAAGAAAGTTCATAAGCAGCTCAACAATAGTAGCAGGCTGCCCGACCAATACCTGCATCTCCGTAGGCTTTAGCAAACCTTGTTTGCTTTTTCTTCTCAATTCTGAAGTAAGTACAATGGCAGCCAGTATAAAAGCTATTGCTACAAAAAATCCAAAAGAATTGACAAACCGGAGAAATTTCCACTCTACACCAAAAAGATCTTTAAAGGCAAAGTACAGGTTGGGATACATTAGGCAATGAGTTTTTATATAACAGGCGAATATACAATGGAAAAACAACCTGTAATAAAATAAAAATACCCCCGATAACAGAGGTATTTTAAATGGAGGTTGTAAACAACTTCAACTACTTAGCAATATTGTTCAAACGCACCGATTAGATTATTCGCTATCATTTGTGCAGGGCGACCTTCTATTTGATGGCGCTCGATAAAATGCACCAACTGACCATTTTTAAACAAAGCAATGGCAGGAGATGATGGAGGATAAGGGAGTAAATGCTCCCGTAACTTTTTAATAGCGTCTATATCAAATCCGGCAAAACTTGTAGTGAGATGATCTGGCTTGCGGGCAGCATTAGCTACAGCCATCAGTACCCCTGGCCTGGCCGATCCGGCAGAGCATCCGCAAACGGAGTTAATCATCACCAAAGTGGTACCTTCTGTTGCCAACTGCGTGTCTACATCTGTTGGAGTCAATAATTCAGTAAAACCGTTATCAGTAAGTTCCTCTTTCATAGGAACCACTATTTCTTCTGGATACATAGTTTGTTTTGTTTTTAGGAAAACACAAAAGTATTAAAAAAGTTTTCGCGAGCCAATTAGGAAATTTTGTCATGCAAAATAAACAAAACGCGACTTTTTGCCATGCTTCGCATGGTAAAGTAGTTCATTTTGTCTTCAAAAGATCGCCTTTAGCCGACTGGTACAGCATTTGAAAATTGAATTCGAGAAAACCTAAAAAGAAAATAAAACGAATAACTATGACACATGTAACTTTTAATCGCAAACCTCTTAACAAAAGCTTTAACAATTTGCTAGATGACTTTTTTGCCGATGCGCCCGTCTTTTACAAAAATGGCGCTAACTGGAATAACAAAGTAAGCGCTCCGGTTAATATTAAGGAAACAGAAAAAAATTATGTGCTGGATATTGTAGCACCCGGTTTTGACAAAGCTGATTTCAAGATAAATATTGACCAGCAACAGTTGACAGTAAGTGCAGAGAAAAAAGAAGAAACGAAAAATGAGACAGAAAAGGCAATTCGAAACGAATATGCGTATCGCTCATTTGAAAGGTCTTTCACATTAGATGAAAAAGTAGACACCACTAGCGTAGAAGCAAAATACAATAATGGTGTATTGACTTTAAACCTTCCCAAAAAGGAAGAAGTCAAAGCTGCAATTAAAGAAATAACTATACAATAATTATCTTTCTCATAAGCAGTTGGTTTTGGTTTACAACCCCCTCGTTTCCACGAAGGGGTTTTCTTTTAGAAAATCTACCCTGATACACTGGGAAAGAAATTAGTACAAAATACGATACCTTTGCATGCGTTTAAAAACATTACCCGCACAACTATGATAAAAAAATTCCTGTTACTATTTATAAATATTGTTGGCTTTGGCCTGATGGTATTTGCTCAGGAAAATGGAGACACCATCCCTAAACCAATCTACGATACACTTATAACAGAGCCTGTAAAAGTAGATACCCCGCTACGGATAATCAATTTAAATCCTTTTTTCACTTTATCAGTAGACTCCATGCTCAGCTACCAACTACTGATCAATAAAGATGAAAAGAAGTTTTATTGGTATTTAAAAAATTCGCCGATAGGCCTCAAAATAAATAAAGACAACGGGCATCTTTCTTTTAAAGCTGAAAAATCTTTCTTCCTTTCCGGCAAACTAAAGTATGATGAACAATATACCGTTAGCCTAGGCGTACAAAACCTTTCCGATCCTTTAGAAAAAGTAGACACCAGTTTTACGATAATCTTCTATAATACGGAGGTGGTCCCTTCTAAATTAAAGTTTACCGTTCCCAGTATTATTGTAGTGGACGAAGGAAGCAATGTAGCTTTTGATGTACTTTGCGAAGCGGGAAATTTCCCTATTGAAAACATTCTATTCTCCAGTAGCATTTCTCTTAGCAACTATACATTGGTAAAACAATGTAATGACCGATTTACTTGGAATATCCCTTATGACTTTGTTACCGATCAGGATGACAAAAAACAAAAAGAAGTCACACTCACTTTTATTGGATCTACAAAATTCCAGGTAAGAGATACGGCTAATATAAAAATAATCGTTCGCGATGCACTTAACTATCCCTTTGCAGTACAAGAGCATCGCACCATCGATAGTTCAATACGAGATTATACAAAAAGACTGATGTACGTGTTTTACTTGCTGGATAAACGTGTAAGAAAAACAAAAGGTACCCGATCAGGCTTTGATGTAACCGCAGGCAGTGCCGCTCTTACAGGAACAATATTAAATACCTCTACCAATAAAAGTGCACAAAATACCGGCAAGGTATTGCCCAGCGTGGGTGTGGCATTAACTCCCATTAAAGAAGCCACCTCGCCACAAAAAACAGCCGAGCAAAATCAGGCCAGCTTAATCAGGATGTCTATTAAGCGATTAAATTACATGCTTACCGAAAATACTTTGATAGGCGATAAAGACCCGAATATTCAAAACAAAATTGCCCGCCTCAAAGAAGAAAAGAAAAATGTAGAAGCCCAATTGGTAGATATTCCTTTAGAGCCTTCTACAATTTCGGAGAAGCAGTTGGACCGCTATTTTAATAGTGAAAAAGTAAACAAGAAATATCGTCTTAAATAAGCTTTACTCACAAGCTTCCTTTCTTCTTGTATCTATAATGTAGTGGATTTTCCAGCTATCGTTTAATCGAACAAGCTGAAAAGAGTTTATACCACAATGGCTAAACTTTCCATTGTAGTAAAACTTATACGGCGTCCATGCCATAGCAACTGAGCCATCAATTTTAATAACAGAAAAAGTTATTTGCTCATCCGCAGCACCTTTAGGTAATTGCCCTATACTACTGATAAACCGTGCTAGCGATTCGCTAGCAATTTTTGTTTTGCCCTCTACATCTGTTGTCACAGACTGTAGTATTGCCTGTTCAGTGAAAAGCGATCGCATGGTAACAGAATCAGCATTTTTCATAGCAGCAAAAAGTTCATTTATAGTAGCTTTCACTTCCTCTTCTGCTTTTTGACTATTTGCCTGAAAGGTTAAAATCATTGCTGTTAAAAGAATGGCAAAAGAACGCATATTAACAAGGTTTAAATAATCGATTACAAAAATCTTCTGTCCCAAAATAAAATCATTGTATATGAAAAAAGCAAAATTTTTACAAACGGCAGGAATAGTAGCAGTAGCAGCAATTGTCCTGGCTAGTTGTAGTTCGAGACGCCATTATCATTCCTATCCACCGCCACCACCTCCTCGTCCTGCATTTTCTTTAATACTTTCTACAGGACCCGGTATGGTCATTAACCGATATCCTAATGGCCGCTATTATTATCGCAACCCACAGGGACATATTTACTGGCGTGGTCATGATAACCGATTTTATCTGGACAGAAAGTATATCAGAAAATCCTACCACAATCACCACCAGTATAATGACTGGAGACGCTATCAACGCAGAAGATAAATAAAGAGGGCTAAGTAAAATTTACTTAGCCCTCACTACCCATTTTATATAGGAAACGTTATCATTTTACATACCCTAGTATCTTGAGCATGCTTTGTGCTGTTTGTTCTTTAGCATAAACCCAGTCTATCAACTTTCCATTTTTATCATGATCTACTATAATATGCTTAGGTGAAGGGATGAGACAATGCTTAATGCCGCCATACCCACTTATTTGATCCTGATAAGCGCCCGTATGGAAAAAGCCAACATACAATGGCTCGCCATTGACGATTTTCGGAAGAAACACTTCATTGATATGTTCTTCTGAATCATAGTAATCATGACTATCACAAGTAATCCCTCCTAACACCACCCGGTGATATTCCTCATGCCACTTATTTACCGGCAGCATCAAAAATTTTTCACCAATTCCCCATGTATCTGGCAATGTGGTAATAAAAGATGAATCAATCATATACCATGTTTCCCTGTCATTCTGCACTTTCTCACCAATAACGCTGTAAATATGCGCCATACTCTCTCCTACAGTATAACTACCAAATTCAGTAAAGATATTTGGCATTGGTACTTTTGCTTTTTTACATGTCGACTTAATATTCCTTACAATCTCATTGATCATAAACTGATAGTTATAATCAAATCCCAGAGAATGCTTGATAGGAAAACCGCCGCCTATATTGATTGAGTCCAATTCAGGACAAATCTTTTTCAGTTGGCAATAAAGGTTAATTATCTTATTCAGCTCACTCCAATAATAGATATCATCTTTGATACCTTTATTGAGGAAAATATGAAGCATCTTTAGTTGGAACTTACTTTCATACCCCTCAATCCTGTCAACATAAAATTCCAATATATCCTTTGCTCGAATACCGAGCCGGGACGTATAAAAAGGAAAATTTGGCTCTTCTTCCGCAGCGACTCTTATACCTAACTTAAAAGGTACTTTTACCGCCTTAGCATATTCCTTTAACTCTTCCTTATTGTCCAGTACGGGTATTACATTTTGAAAACCACTATTAAGTAAGTTAGCAATTCGACGCGTATATGGTTTTTGCTTAAACCCATTGCAGATAATATGAATATCCTTGTTTATTTTTCTTTTTTCATATAACTTTTTCACTATCTCCAAATCGTAGGCATAGGATGTTTCCAGATGTATTTCATTTTTTAAAGCTTCCTCTACTACAAAAGAAAAATGCGAACTTTTTGTACAATAACAATAGTGATACTTTCCTTCGTATCGATGCTTTTTAAAAGCATGGGCAAACATGGCCTTTGCTTTCTGTATCTGCATCCCGATCTTAGGTAGATAGGTAAGCTTCATGGGCGTGCCATACTTATCAATTAGCGCTTTTATATCAAGACCATTAAAAGACAGGTATCCGTCATCGTTAACGGATAGATCTTCCTGAGGAAAATTAAAAGTTTGCTTTACAAGATCGTGGTAGGTATTATTCATTTCTATTGATAAAAATTTTTACTCTATTTTTTCGGGTACAAAAGTAACAGATTAGAAAAAATTTATGTCAACAAAAACGTCCGGAAATTTCCGGACGCTCCAAGGAGTTTTTTTGTCTTTGCTTATTTTACTGAATCAACCAGACTTTTGAATGTTTCCGGGTTATTCATTGCCAAATCAGCTAATACTTTACGATCCAACTCAATTCCTTTTTTCTGTAGTTTGTTAATAAACTCAGAGTAAGTAATCCCCTCTGCACGAACCGCAGCATTGATACGGGCAATCCAAAGAGAGCGATACTCTCTCTTCTTCAGTTTACGACCTACATACATGTAAGTCATCCCTTTTTCCACTACGTTTTTGGCTACCGTCAATACATTTTTACGTTTACCGTAAAAACCTTTGGCTTGTTTTAATATTTTTTTGCGTCTTGCTTTAGAAGCAACAGCATTTTTTGAACGAGGCATATTTAATTAGTTTAAAAGTTTTAAGTAAAGGGCTTATTTAAGCCTTAATAAACGTTTTACGAAATCCACATGCGACTTAGCTACTTCGCCATCGATGCGCATGTTACGTTTACGTTTTTTAGATTTTTTTGTAAGAATGTGGCGCTTAAAACTTTTTTGGTGCGTGATTTTTCCAGTAGCGGTTACTTTAAAGCGCTTTTTGGCACTGGAATTTGTTTTTACCTTAGGCATTTTACCCAATATTATTATGATACCCTTGAGGCGTTCCCCACCGGGGGATGCTTATGGAGCCTCTTCAGGAAAATCCGTTCATAACAGGCTACGCCTATTTAAACGGGGTGCAAAGATAAGAAAGCTAAAAAATATTTCAAAACGAAACTTAGTACAAATTTATAGGTCGAAATTTTATAACAAGCTGGCTATCATATAAAAAAAAGAGGCGGCTTTAAAGCCGCCTCTAAAAGGTAGTCTCTTAACAGACTATTATTTTCCAACCCTATTTAGGTTCCAAAGCAGTTTTAATACGATCCTGCAGGTCTAAAAGGTGATTTTTAGAAGCTGCATCAGGATAAACAGCTGCCGCTGCCCTAATTTCTGATGCTAACACTCGCAATTGCGCCTTAATGATTGAAGGCCCATCACTCGTTTTGCCAAAGCCTGTAGCTATACTCATAGAAACACCTCCTCCAAGATTTATCTGTTGTGGCGGAGCAGGCTTCACCAAAGTTATAAGTCTTTCTACAAGGGACTTCTGTAATTGTCTTCTGTATACATCAATTGCTTTGCGTGAAGCTAGCTCAGAGAATATGTTTCTACGTACATCGGTAAGCATTTCCGTAGCAGTATACGCATTAGCACCTTCTTCAGCTTCGAAGCGAATCAGATTATCAACAGTAGACATGTTAACCAGCCCACCTAATGCCCTCTCTTGTAAATTGCCTACTATGGTAAGCGGTGATTGATTAATAAGCGCATTATAGTTTTTCTGTATTACCCAGGTAGGTGTAGTAAACACATTGGACTGCACCCAAGCCATCGCTTCTTTTTGGGTTGCTTTAGTAGTAAATACATATACCGGACCGCTTTGTTCTACACGCTTAGGCGTACGCTCAATACCGCCAACATTTGTGGTAACATGACCAATATACCTACCAAATTGCCCTGTGATATTATTATAAATTTCATTCAGGTTGCTATAGTCTTTATTGGGTTGTTTTGTCCACTCACCTATTTTAGAAATGATATTTTTCAAATTCTTTAGCCCATAGCTACTTGCCTTCATCGCATTATCACCTAAGTCTTCTGTTTGACTTCTGGGATCGCCGCGGTTACCTTCTCCATCTCCCCACCAGAGTCTTTTATCTTTTAATTTCTCTATGGTAAGTTTATTTAAAATACCTACTTCTGCATCTACATTTGTTGCTTCAGGGAACCACCTGTAGCCCCACTCGATAGCCCAAGTATCATAGTCTCCAATACGGGGGAACAAGCCTACTTGTGAAATATTATCTTCTGGCTGTGCTACATAGTTAAAACGAGCATAGTCCATAATAGAAGGCGTATGGCCATTTGCTTCTACCCAAGCTTTATCTCTCAATTTTTCTACCGGAATAGTAGAAGAAGAGCCAAAGTTGTGGCGCAATCCTATTGTATGACCTATTTCATGGCTGCTTACAAAACGAATCAGTTGTCCCATTAACTCGTCGTCAAATTCCATTTTTCTTGCTGTTGGGTCAACCGCAGCCGTTTGTATCATGTACCAATTTCTTACAAGACTCATCACATTATGATACCAATTTACATGGCTTTCTATAATCTCGCCACTACGAGGATCATGAATATTAGGTCCGCTGGCATTAGGAATATCAGAAGGCTTATATACTATAGCGCTATGACGAGCATCTTCCAAACTAAACGTACTATCTTCCTCATATGTAGGAGCTATTTTACCTACAATTGCATTTTTAAATCCTGCTCTTTCAAAAGCTATTTGCCAATCGTTAACACCCGCAATAAGATAGGGTATCCATTTTTTAGGTGTAGTAGGGTCGATATAATAAACAATCTGCTTTTTAGGCTCTACCAATTCTCCTCTCTTGTATTTCTCTACATCTTCCGGTTTGGGTTCTAAGCGATAACGCGCAATAAAACGATACCGGTCTACACCTTGTGGGTTTAGATCAAAGTCGGTAATAGTTTGTGTTGTAAAATAACCAACGCGATCATCAAAATAGCGAGGCTGCATAGGCACTTTAGGCAACAATACCAAAGAAGTATTTAATTCAAACGTTACCGGCTGGCTCACAGGAGCACCTCCAAAACTCGCAGCCCCTCCTGTAGCGGTAGGTGTACGAGAATAGGTTTTTACCGTTTTCAACTCCAAATTGGTGGGATAAGTTTTTGCCGAAATGATATACGACTTGTCTGCCTGTGGAGCACTGATGCCTAATGATCTTTTGGCAAAAGCTGAGAAAAAGAAATAATCATTATCTCCATTGATGTAAGTCGTAACATCAATTACAGAGCCTGAAGAATCT
Source organism: uncultured Citrobacter sp. (assembly GCA_964588445.1). GTDB lineage: Bacteria > Bacteroidota > Bacteroidia > Chitinophagales > Chitinophagaceae > CAZPPM01. Next base: position 3,502 of record CAZPPM010000093.1, on the reverse strand, counting down.
CTGGAAAAAGCAGCTATATCAAACGCAGCGCCAATCGCTTGAACATTACTGTTCTTTAAATTGCGATACATTCCTTCTGTACTATCACGTCCTATTTCCAAATAGGACATTTTTATTAAAAATATTTTATTACCAGGGCCTTTTTCAAATCGAATGGTATTGGAGTTAATCTGATCACCGGCATAGCTGGCGCCACTTCTTACTCCTGCTGCTGCTTTTGAAAGTCTTGCCACTACAAGAATATCTCTTTCCAGCAATTCATCAGGGATTTCAAAATAATACTTCTCATCTACTTTGTGGATGTTAAACATACCCTTAGAGCTTATCGCTTTACTGGTAATTACTTCTCTAAAGGCCTTGGGGCCGGTGGAAGGACGAGCACCCATGGTAGGACGTGTCGTATCTGTTGCTGGAGCATTAGTTCTCACTGTAGTAGTGGGACGCTGGGCTAGCAATCCTGTTCCCAATGTCAGAGCTGTTACTCCCAGCATTAGCTTGTTAAAGAAATTCTGCATGCTGATTGTTTAGTTAAAAATAATGGTGTCGAAATTAACAAATGATTCCATTAAAGTATCACACACAGTAAAAAATACATGAGCGGTAATAACAAAAAAGAGGCTACCTCTAAAAAAGGTAACCTCTTATAACTAAAGAATTTAAAAAGCTTATTTCTTTTTGCCCTTTGGAGCAAACATGGCTAACATTCTCCTTCCTTCCATCTTGGGCATATTTTCCAGCACCCCTACTTCTCCAAGTCTTTCTGCAAACTTTAATAATAACAACTGTCCTCTATCTTGAAACTGTATAGCCCTTCCTTTAAATTGAACATAGGCCTTTACTTTATTTCCATCTTTTAAAAACTCGACAGCATGCTTTGCCTTAAAGTCAAAATCATGATCATCCGTATTAGGCGTAAAGCGAATTTCTTTTACCTCAGAAACTTTGCTTTTGGCCTTCATTTCCTTCTCTTTCTTCTTCTTATCGTAAAGGAATTTATTGTAATCAATAATTTTACAAACAGGAGGATCTACTTGTGGAGATATTTCCACCAAATCCAACGCTTGTTCCTGCGCCATTTTAAGTGCAGTTTGTGTATCATAAATCCCCACTTCTACATTCTCCCCCACAAGGCGCACCTGTGGTACCCGTATAAAATGATTGATCCGATGTTCCGCTTCTTTACGAGGAGCAAACTTTCCTCTAAAACCTCCTTTATTAAATCCACCACCGCCGGGTTTATATCCGCCTTGTCCTGGTGGTCTGCTGAACCCGCCTCCGGGTTTTTGTGGTACTGCCATTTACTGTTTTTAGTTAGCCTCCAGCCCCTGAAGGGAGGCATTAATTTTTCTTATTATACCTCATACAGGATTTGAGGTTTGTATTGTTTATTCTAAGTTACTCAGCTATTCTTTCTTTTACTTCCCTTACTATTTCCGCAATAAAGTCGTCTACTCCTTTTACCCCCACATCTCCCTTACCTTGTCTTCTTACTGCTACTTTAGTTTCATTCATTTCTTTCTCACCTATCACCAGCATATAAGGTACTTTCATCAACTCCGTGTCTCTGATTTTCTTACCTATTTTCTCACTTCGGTCATCAACTTCTACACGAATATCTGCTTTTTTCAGTTTTTGCGAAACAGTTTTTGCATAGTCCAAAAATTTATCACTGATGGGTAGCACTTTTACCTGTACAGGGGCTAGCCAAACGGGAAACTTTCCGGCATATTGCTCTAGCAAAAAGCCTATAAAGCGCTCATGTGTACCTAAAGGAGCCCGGTGAATAATCAATGGCGTTTCAGGTTTATTGTCCTGACCGGTGTACTCGAGTTTAAAGCTGCGTCCTTGCGAGAAATCCACCTGATTCGTTGCCAATGTAAACTCTCTGCCTATTACACTGAAAATCTGAACATCAATCTTAGGTCCATAAAAAGCCGCTTCATCCTGTACTTCTACAAAGGGAATACCAGATTCCTGCAATACATTCCTTACCATCGTTTCTGTTTCTTTCCAAAGCTCTGGTTCATTAACATATTTTATGCCTAATTTCTCGGGGGAATGCAGGGAGAGGCGCATCACATATTTATCTATACCAAAAATCTTGAAATATTTCAGGTACATTTCATTTACTGCACGAAACTCCTCATTAAACTGCTCCTTAGTACAATAAATATGTGCATCATTCATATGCAGGCAGCGTACACGCATTAAGCCAAACAATTCGCCACTCTGCTCATACCTATATACCGTTCCATACTCTGCAATACGATAAGGAAGATCCCGGTAGCTCTTAGGTTCTGCCGCAAAAATCTTGTGGTGGTGCGGGCAGTTCATGGATTTTAAATAATATTTTTCTCCATCCAGTTCCATGGGTGGATACATACTATCTGCATAATAAGGTAGGTGGCCGCTGGTAAGGTACATATTCTCTTTAGCGATATGAGGAGTAACTACCCGCTTATAACCAGCCTCCGCTTCTGTTTCCTTGGCTAACTTTTCCAGTTCTTCTATCACAACTGTACCATTCGGCATCCACATAATAAGCCCCTGCCCTACATCATCATCCATGGTATAGATGCTTAATTCTTTTCCCAGCTTACGATGGTCTCTTTTTTTAGCTTCTTCCAGCAAAGCCATGTATTCGTCCAGCTCTTTTTGAGAAGGAAATGTAACACCATACAAACGTGTTAACTGTTTATTTTTTTCATCCCCTTTCCAATAAGCGCCTGCAATATTGGTAAGCTTTATAGCCTTAATAAAATTGGTCGCAGGTATATGCGGCCCACGGCATAAATCGGTAAAGTTTCCTTGTGTATAAAAAGTAATTTCACCGTCATTTAATCCAGAGAGCAAATCCAGTTTATACTCGTCTCCTTTTTCATTAAAATAATTTACCGCTTCTGCTTTTGGCATCTCTTTTCTTACAAAAGAATTGCCTTGCTTGGCCAACTCATTCATTTTTTTCTCTAACACCTGCAGATCTTCTTCAGTAAGTTTTCTATCGCCCAAATCCATATCGTAATAGAAACCTTTAGGATTTTCAGTAGGTGGGCCTACCCAGAATTTTACCCCGGGATATAAAGATTCTACAGCCTCGGCCATAAGGTGTGCCGAAGAGTGCCAAAATGCAGTTTTCCCTTCCGCATCATCCCATGTTAAAAGTTTTACGGTAGCATCAGTGGTTATAGGTCTACTCGTATCCCATACCTGCCCATTTACTTTTGCGGCCAACACCTTTCTTGCCAGCCCTTCTGATATAGACTTTGCTATTTCTGCTGCGGTAATACCTGCTTCGTATTGGCGTACCGAACCGTCCGGAAGTGTAATATTTATCATTTGTTTGCTGGGTATCTTAATTCTTTAGCAACCACCAGCTGCCGCTAAAGTTTTACATAATAAAAACTAAATATACCTATATACCCAAGTTAATCGGATTTTGGGGCGTGCAAAATTAACAAACTCTTGCCGGAGTACCATAACCCTTTACGAACAAATTCGTTAG
>CAZPPM010000092.1:0-12792 GCA_964588445.1 uncultured Citrobacter sp. | reverse complement strand
CCCAGGGCCCATACATTAAAAGTGTATTGCTCTACCAACTGAGCTACGGAATCTAAACAAAAAACGACTGCAAGCAGTGTTCTTTATTTTGGGAGTGCAAAAATAAGGGGTCGACATCTTTATGCCAAAACTTTTTATCTGTTTTATCCTCTTTTTTTGAACAAATTCGTTACCCCTTCCTTTTATCATAATTTATTTAGTTGCAAAATTTTAAAGTAGGTTTGCAATTCACTCTTACAAGCTATCCCATGTCTTCATTTTTTGCAAATAAAGTAGTAGTAGTGACCGGTGGTACAGACGGTATTGGCAAAGCCTTGGTAGATCAACTACTCCTGGCTGGCGCTAAAGTAGCTACCTGTGGCAGAAACCATGATAAATTGTATCATTTACAGTCAACCCACCCTTCCTCGCCTTTGCATACGGTAGTGGCTGATGTTAGCAGCGAAAATGATTGCCGTAAGTTGATAGAAAGTACCATTAAGATGTTTGGAGGCGTGGATATATTGATAAATAATGCCGGTATCTCCATGCGGGCTTTGCTCAAAGACGCTTCCATTGATGTCATAAAATCCGTCATGGATATTAACTTTTTTGGCAGTGTCTATTGTACCAAATATGCACTTAACTCCATCATAGAACGGAAAGGAGTTATTGTAGGCGTTTCCTCTATCGCAGGATACAGAGGCTTACCCGGGCGTAGCGGCTACTCTGCCAGCAAATACGCGCTACAAGGCTGGTTAGAAGCAATAAAAACGGAGTTGATTAATGAAGACGTGCATGTTATGTGGGTATGCCCCGGCTTTACCACTTCCAATATCAGGAATGCAGCACTGGATGAAAATGCCAAAGCCCATGGTGAAACCACAATGGATGAAGGAAAAATGATGTCGGCCACGGATTGTGCACAGCATATTCTAAAAGCGGTAGAAAAGAAAAAACGTACACTGATCCTTACATTTACAGGAAAACGCACCGTCTTTCTCAATAAATTTTTTCCCAAGCTAGCGGATAAGCTTGTCCACAAGTTTTTTTTCAAAGAAGGGAAACTGATCAAATAATTTAAATAAAAACCACCATAGCAACCGATAGCAGAACACATGCCTTTAGTAACGCTTACATCTGACATAGGAGCTCAGAACTACGTCGTAGCTGCCGCAAAAGCACAGTTACTTAAGGTAAATCCTGCTTTTACTATTATTGATATCTCCCACCAGATTCCCGCTTTCAACTTTACGCAAGCGGCCTACATCTGCCGGAGCGCTTTTCAACATTTTCCAGAATACAGTTATCATATTATTCTCGTAAGTCTGTTTGAAAAAAAGCCGAAGCAATTATTACTAGCTTTTCATAATCAGCAATACTTTCTTTGTGCCGACAATGGTCTATTAAATATGATTCTGGAGGGAAAACCAGAAATGGTCATTGGGATACCGCTGGATACGCTACCAGAAAAAAATACGATTTCCTTTGTGGCGGTAATGGGCACAATCATTAACAAGTTAGTAGATGGAGAGCCGGTACATACCTTAGGCAATCCGGATGTAGAATATGTTGAAAAAAATCACTTGCCGCCTTTTCTCGATAACGATACGCTAGAGGGTAGAATTATTTATATTGATAGTTTTGAAAACGTGGTGGTTAATATCACGCGGCAGCAATTTGAGCTACAACGAAAGGGGCGCAGTTTCAATATCACTTTTAAGCGGGATGAAGTTATTACCACCATAAGTGAGTCCTATGCCGATGTAGAAGACGGAGAGAAACTTGCTCTTTTTAACAGTGCAGGTTACTTGGAAATAGCAATCAACAAGGGAAATGCTGCCGGTATTTTTGGATTAAAAGGTTATTCAGAAAAAAATAACCAGGTGGCTGGCTCTTTGCAAAGCCAGTTTTTTTACCACACGGTGCGTATTTCTTTTGGCAAATAAATAGTAGGGCGGTCGATTAATTATTCCAGCCAAGCGATTACCGGTTACAGTGTAAAATGGTTTTCTCCTTGCTTACCTGTTAATATAGATGGTAAAATGCTACGTAATTCTTAGTAGTTCAGCCGTTTTCCCCCTATTTTTGCTTTCTTTCAAAATAACCCTGTATGAACTTTAGAAAAGTCAATAACCTAACCGGATGGGCCGTTTTTTTAGTAGCATTAGCTACCTATATGCTTACCCGGGAAGCCAGAGGCAGTTTATGGGATTGCGGCGAGTTTGTTGCCAGTGCAAAAAATCTGGGATTACCCCACCCTCCCGGTGCTCCTTTATTTATACTGCTGGGACGGTTTTTTATTATCCTCTTTGGTGATAATCCCATGACCACAGCGAATGCGGTCAACTTTATGAGTGCATTAGCGAGTGCTGCCACCATATTATTCCTCTTCTGGTGTATTACGCATTTTGCCCGCAAAATGTTTGTAACTACAGGTGAAGAGCTGACAGGTCAGCAATTATTTACCACAATGGCTGCTGGTGCGGTAGGCGCTCTTGCCTATACCTTCAGTGATTCTTTTTGGTATAGTGCTGTGGAAGGTGAAGTATACGCTTTGTCTTCTTTCTTTACGGCTATCGTTTTTTGGGTAATGCTAAAATGGGAACATGCTGATGAGCAAGCAGGTGCCGATCCCTTTGCTCGTGCGAGAAGTGACCGCTGGATTGTTTTGCTATTTTTCCTAATGGGGCTTTCTATTGGTGTTCACTTATTGAACCTATTGACGATTCCGGCCATTGTAATGATTTATTATTACCGCCGCTATAACAGTACGAATAAAGGCGCGTTAATTGCTTTTCTAATTGGTTGTATTATCACAGGTCTTGTACAAGTGGTGATTATACAATATTCCATGAAGGCAGCTGCGCTGGCTGATATTTTCTTTGTTAACTCTTTCAAGCTACCTTTCTTCTCCGGCTTTGCACTTTATTTTATTGCTATTGCTGCTGTGGTAGGTTGGGGTCTTACGTTGAAAGAAAAAACATTTACAAGTACCAAAGCAATTATCTGGTTTGTACTCTTCCTCTCCTTATCCTTCCTGCCTTTCTTTATCATTCCGGGAGAAGACGGAGCGTTACGTTTTGGTCGCTTTATATTGCTATTGGTTGCGGCAGGCGTAATAGGTTATTTTGTAAAAGCGAGTGCGTTAAAAATTATTAAACTCAGCCTTTGGTGCTACGCCTTTATGATGCTGGGTTATTTCGTTTATTTCACTACACTCATTCGTTCCAATGCCAATCCTACGATTGACATGAACAATGTGGACAATCCTATCAACCTTGTTTACTATCTCAGCCGTGAGCAATATGGTAGCCAGCCTATTTTGTACGGAACGCATTTTGCCGCTAAAGTACCTGATGATATTAATCAGGAAGACCCTTACATAGAGGGAGAAATGAAATATGTAAGAGGGGAAAAAGGGTACATTCCTATTGGTATAAAAAGAGAGTACAATTTTAAGAGCGACGTGTACCAGCTATTTCCGCGGGTATGGAGCTCCAGCAACGATCAATACCATGCAGAGTTCTATGCTAATTGGTTAAACCTGAAAGACCCTGCTACGGGTCAATATATTGCTCCGGGGGTAAAAGAAAACCTTAACTGGTTTTTCACTTACCAAATGGGGCTTATGTACTGGCGTTACTTTATGTGGAACTTCTCCGGTAAGCAAAACGATGTACAGGGCTTAGGCAATGTACGTGACGGCAACTGGATAAGTGGTATATCCATTATTGACAATGCCCGGTTGGGTGATCAATCCAAGCTGCCGGATAGCCTTCAAAACAATAAGGCGCGTAATAAATTATTCCTACTACCCTTCTTACTGGGTATAGTAGGATGCGTGTATCAATATATAAAGCACAGAAAAGACTGGATTGTGAGCTTCCTGTTATTTTTCTTTACAGGATTGGCAGTTGTGCTCTATCTTAATCAGCCCGGTAACCAACCAAGGGAACGGGACTACGCCTATGTAGGTTCTTTCTTTGCCTTTGCCATCTGGATTGGCTTGGCAGTGGTTGCTTTTGTAAAACTAGCGCATGAAAAAGCTACCAAGCTTACATTCCAGCAAACACTCGTCTACGGTAGTGGGCTTACCTTCTTTATCACATTATTAAGTTCATTACGCGGTTCTGCCGGATCTATATTACTGGCTTGTGTGTTAGTGACTGCTTTATTTGCACTTGTTATAACAGCTATTACGTTTATAGCAAGAGCCCTATCCTCCGGTGGTAAGAATGCGAAAATGCTCAATATTGCTGCCGCAGGTTTATGCTTTATTGTGCCGATTATTATGGCACAGCAGGAATGGGATGATCATGACCGTAGCAGCAAAACACTGGCGCCTGATTTGGCAAAAGATTACTTAGAAAGCTGTGCTCCCAATGCCATTATTTTCACTTTTGGTGATAATGATACATACCCATTATGGTATGCACAGGAAGTAGAAGGTGTGCGCCCGGATATTCGTGTTATCAATAACAGCCTTTTGGGCATCGACTGGTATATTAATCAACTTCGCAATAAAGTTAATGACGCCGATCCGGTAGATGTTATCTGGACAGCAGAACAGATAGAAGGACATAACCGCGAGTATATGCGTTACCAGGCCGATCCGCGAGCCGATCCAAATGCTTACTATCCTTTATTGGATGTAATGAAAAATGTATTGGGCAAGCCACTGCCTGACAAACAAACGGGTAGAGACGTAGGCAGCAATGTATTTCCTGTTGCAAAATTCAGTCTGCCAGTTGACGTAGCTACTGTACGCGGTAATGGTACCGTAAACGCCAGCGACAGCGTGGTATCGCCTATGTATTTTGAACTGCCCCAAAGAAAACAAAGCGGCGGCATTGTACGTAACGACTTGATGATACTGAACATCATTGCGGCTAACGGTTGGAAAAGGCCTATCTATTTCACCGCTCCTTATGGTGAATTAGGTTTTGGACATTTCCTGCGCAAAGATGGACTAGCCTATCGCCTTGTGCCTGTGATAAATGATATGCCGGAAAAGAATTGGGTATTGGAACAAACGCTTACGCAAGTGCCCGGCTTGGGTGGCACCAGCATACAGGCCAATAATGGCGAGACAATGTATAATAATCTCATCAAGCATTATGAATTTGGCGGAGCCGGTAAGAGTGGTGTTTATTTTGATGAAGAAAACCGTCGCCACTTATTGAATATACGCGGCATTTTTGCAGAAGCTGCCGGCAACCTGGCTGATAGAGGGGAGAAAGAAAAAGCGCTACAACTATTAGCGAAAGCAGAAAAAGGTATTGATCCCGCTAATCTCCCCTATGGCATGGTAAGCCGTTATAATAGCCATAACCAAACAGGACTTACTTACCTGGAAGCTGCTTATAAAGCCGGTAATACAGAACTGGCAGAAAAAGTAAGACTCGTAGTAAGAAGAGACTTGGAACAGCAAAAAGCTTATTACCTCAACCTGCAATCTACCCGCCCCGAGTTATACTCGGGAAGTAACCTGGAAGGTACTGAGATGTATATCAATGAAGCCATGCTACGGGCATTAGAGGCAATTGAAGCCAAATATGCACCACAGGCACAGCAAAAGACAACCGTTGAAGATCAAAACTCTACTATTATTAATACAGGAAAAGACACTTCGCAGAAGAACTAATCCTGTTTGAGATAAGACCAACTCCAATTGCTTAGCAAAACCCTGCCAGAAATGGCAGGGTTTTTTCGTACACAACAAGTTGGCTTATTCCTTGTTATTTAGTTTAAACATATTTATCTGAAATTTTCGCAATTCTATTTATTGTAAATTGCTCTATCATGCTAGGCTATCATTTCTCAAAATTCGATCCTGTGGCAGAAGGAAAAAGCAAGTTTGAACAACTGCTTGATCTTTTTACACAATTACTGACATACACCAGCGGCGATGTAGCAGAAGCCTTACAGTGGATGAATGAACTGGATAAAAATTTCCAGTTGACCAACGAAGAGTATGGCATAGGCGACTTTATTGATGAGCTAAAAGAGAAAGGTTATATCACCGAAGATAATGAAAGAGGCAAAATCACCATAACTCCTAAAACAGAACAGAGCATTCGTAAAAAAAGCCTGGAAGAAGTATTTGGCAAACTGAAAAAGTCAAAGCAAGGTGATCACCATAGTTTTAAATCCGGCAACGGAGGCGAGCAAAATCCTGAAACAAGAGCGTATCAATTTGGCGACAGACTGGAGCAAATAGATTTCACCGCCTCATTGCGCAATGCGCAAATCAATCATGGCATCGACAACTTTCGCATGCAGGAAGAGGATCTAAGTATACGAGAAACTGACTTCAAAACCCAGACATCTACCGTACTGATGATTGATATTTCTCACTCGATGATTTTATACGGAGAAGATCGCATTACACCCGCAAAAAAAGTAGCGATGGCGCTGAGCGAATTAATAAAAACAAAATACCCTAAGGATACTTTGGATATTGTTGTATTTGGCAATGATGCCTGGCCCATAACGGTAAAAGATCTCCCTTATCTACAGGTGGGACCCTATCACACAAACACGGTGGCGGGACTTGAAATGGCAATGGACATCCTGCGCCGAAGAAAAAATCCCAATAAGCAAATTTTTATGATTACAGATGGGAAACCCACTTGCCTTAAGATTGGAAGCAAGTATTATAAAAATAGTTTTGGGCTGGATAGAAAAGTCATTAATAAATGTATCAATCTTGCGGCGCAATGCAAGAAGCTAAAAATTCCTATAACTACATTTATGATTGCCACAGATCCTTACCTCCAACAGTTTGTACAGGAATTTACGGAGATGAATCAGGGCAAGGCTTTTTTTGCAGGCCTGGACGATTTAGGTAGTTTCATCTTCCGCGATTTTGAAAGTGGAAAAAGAAAAACAGTGTATTAATTAAAGAAGAAAATTGAATGAAAGACAAAAAGCCTGCTACATTAGGCGCATTAAAAAATAGTGGTTACCAATACAAGAGTATTAAGGAAGAAGTAAGACAAAACCTTATCAATAGATTACAACAGGACGAAGAAACCTTTACTGGTATCATTGGGTATGAAGACACCGTAATTCCTGATGTGGAGAGGGCATTATTAAGTAAGCATAATATTTTATTCCTTGGCCTACGTGGTCAGGCCAAAACAAGAATGGCCCGGCAAATGACAGCCCTACTCGATGAATATATTCCCGTGGTAGCCGGAAGTGATATCAATGACGATCCTTTTCATCCTGTATCTTCTTTTGCCAAAAAACTTATTGAAGAAAAAGGTGACGATACCCCGATAACCTGGCTACATCAAAGCGAGCGCTATGGTGAAAAACTTGCCACACCTGATGTAAGCGTTGCGGATCTGATTGGCGATATAGACCCTATCAAAGCAGCCAATTTAAAACTAAGTTTTGCCGATGAAAGAGTAATCCATTATGGCATCATCCCCCGCAGCAACCGAAGTATTTTTGTCATCAATGAATTGCCCGATTTACAGGCCAGGATACAAGTAGCCTTATTTAATATACTGGAAGAAGGTGATGTACAAATTCGCGGATTTAAACTTCGCTTACCCTTAGATATTTTATTCGTATTTACCGCCAATCCGGAAGATTATACTAACCGAGGCTCTATTGTAACACCGTTAAAAGATCGTATACAAAGTCAGATATTGACGCACTACCCTCGTTCTATTGAGCAAGCGCTGGCCATTACCGAACAGGAAGCGAATACGTATGCTTCCCAAAACGATATAATAGACCGTAGTGATTTAATCAAGCGGTTGATAGAACAGGTAGCTTTTGAAGCCCGTAGCAGCGAGCTGGTAGATAAAAAAAGCGGTGTGTCTGCGCGGCTTACTATCTCTGCTTTTGAAAATGCTGTAAGTGCGGCAGAGAGAAGATCGATATTAAATAAAGAAGAAAAAACACAAGTATGGATATCCGACTTGATTGGTATTATCCCCTCGATTACCGGTAAAATCGAACTGGTGTACGAAGGCGAGCAGGAAGGTCCTTATCAGGTTGCAATGAATTTATTGGAAAAAGCGATCCGCACACAATTCGTTCATTATTTTCCCAACCCTGAACAGATCAAAAAAAGAAAAAATACCGGCAAGCCATCTTTGCAGGAAAAAGAAGCTGATAATCCGTACAAGCCAATCATAAGCTGGTTTGATAAAGGCAATCATTTAAATATCTCTTTTGCTACAACAGATAAAGAAAAACAACTACTCTTGTACAAAGTAGATGGACTACATGCCTTAATAAAAAAATATTACAAAAATACCAACCCCGAGCAGGCTGCTTTGCTAATGGAATTTGTATTGCACGGTCTTGCCGCCTATTCGCTTATCAGCAAAAAAATAGTGGAAACATCGGTACAATTTAAAGACCTTTTTGGCAGTATGATGACATTGGGAACACAGGATTTTGACGAAGACGGATTTGATGAAGAATAAACCTTTAAGTCGTTTTCACCACTTAAATTTTACAGGGTTACCCTAAACTACATAATGATTTAATAGTTAGTATCCCGAAAATCTTCGGGTACTTCTAGTAGAACAAAATGAAAAAAATCATTTAGGGCGATAATCAATAGGTTAATCCTATAAACGAGTAACCGGCTTTGTTTATTCTATCCAACCATTTTTAAGAAAGTAAGTACCGTACCAGTAGTAAACGAAATTGCAACTACAAAACTCCATACAGTACAATGGTTGACCATTTACGGGCTCTTACCAAAGTGAATGCTTATGAATAGTTAATATATTATCAAAAAAAGCAGAACCAACCGTTCTACCTACTATTTAGCAACAGCTTAACTTTATAGTACTCATATTTCTACCTGATTTCAGGTATATTTCCATAACAAGAATACATCGATTCAGGTATCTCCTTCCGCTGGCAAGTTTTCTACATTTATGCTAATCAATTACTACATCTAAAACAAAAAAAATGAGAAAACTCTTATCCGTATTATTCATTGCAGCAATAGCAATTAGCTCTTGTAAAAAAGACAAGACAAAAGACGCAGAAGAAATACTACAGCGCAAAATCACTGATATCATTCCCGAGAAATACATTGATACCTTAACAAAACTGGGGTTGCTTATTAATGATGGAACCACTCCTCCAGATGTTACTGGCATTTATGATCTAAAACCTTTGGTACTTGTAAAAAGTAACAGACCGAGTGATTCTCCTACCATGACATTTGTTGATGCCAAGCTTAACCTTTATGATCAAAATTCTAAAACATTTGACATTAGTTTATTAGGCAAAATGTTTTTGAACACTAAAGATTCCAGTTTACAAACCGCCATATCGGGTAGCGGGAACAACTTTACTGTTTATGGAAAAGTTAAAGCAGAAGCTGGAAATGGCATCAACTACGCCATATTGGCTATTTTGATAACAGGCACTAAGGATGCAACAACGGGATCCTTAAAGAATGTTGTATATGGATTGATAAATATTGATAATTCCAACGGAGGCACTATTTTTATCGAAGAAGGAGAAGCTAGAATAATTAAAGACATTGATGGCACTTCTGAATTAACAACAGTTTTCCGTTCTTCAAGAGTGCAGGAAGATGAAGAAGGAAATATACCCTCCTTATTGAAAGCAGCAGCCGCTGCGCAATAAGGAATAATAAAATTAGCAGTTACAAAAGCCGGACAATCTTTTCCAATATTGTCCGGCTTTTTGCATGGTACATGCTTATTCATATTTCACAAAATGATTAAATATTGATTTGGGACAAAAGACAAAAACCTGTAGTTTTGCCCTCCTTTCAAGGTAAAGGCCCCGTAGCTCAATTGAATAGAGCATCTGACTACGGATCAGAAGGTTTCAGGTTTGAATCCTGACGGGGTCACAAAAAACATATAATGTCTTGTAAACAAAACGTTTATAAGACATTTTTGTTTATAACCAATTCTCAAATATCCTAAAGTATTTTACCAATGAAAATACAACTGTGGAGCATAGGTAAGGATCATGACGCATCAATGAAGACAGCTATTGATGATTTCACAAAGCGTTTAAATAACTATTTCAAAACACAATGGTTGATTATTGCTCCGCCCAAAAATGTCGCTGCAAGCGGTGAAAGCGTTTTGAAAAAAAAAGAAGCAGAATTAATACTTTCCAAGCTTACACAAGACGATTATCTCATACTCTTAGATGAAAAAGGAAAACAACTCTCCTCTCCTGAACTGGCTGCTTTTATAGAAACTCGTGCTATCGAAAGTACGAAGAGCCTTATTTTTCTCATTGGCGGTGCCTATGGTGTAGAAGATACAATTATCCAAAGAGCGAATTATACGTGGAGCTTATCGAAGCTTGTTTTTCCGCACCAGCTTGTTCGACTTATTCTGGCGGAGCAACTATACAGAGCCTGTACCATTATCAAAAATGAAAAGTATCATCATAAATAAACATCCCTATTTTTGGTTTTAAAATTTTCTAATGCAGCTTACCATTACACTTGTCATCATTATTGTTACCGTATTGGTTTCTATTGGCGCTTTCAATAACCAAAAGATAATGGACGATCTTATTTTCTACCCTCCTGCTGTTTCTCGTAGAAATCAATGGTATCGTTTTTTTAGTTGTGGATTGCTGCATGCCGACTGGGGTCACCTCTTTTTCAATATGTTTGCCTTGTATCTTTTTGGCCAGCGGGTAGAAGCTTATTTTACGCTACTATTTGGTGGCGCCGGCAAAGTCCTTTACATACTGATGTACGTCACAGCATTGGCTGTGTGTCTATTGCCTACCTATTTCAAAAACAAAGACAACTATCATTATCGCAGTCTAGGAGCTTCCGGTGCTGTTTCTGCTGTAGTATTCGCAGGCATCCTTTTCGATCCTATTTCCGGTATCGGCTTCTTCTTTATACCTATCTATATTTCAGGGTTTATTTTCGGGGCTTTGTACTTAGTGGTATCTCATTATCTCGATAAACAGGGAGGTGGTAATATCAATCATTCTGCTCACATCTACGGAGCGCTCTATGGTATTGCATTCGTAATCGTTATGGCCAAGCTCTTATCTAATTATCCTGTAGCCGGTATGTTTATTGATCAAATACAAAATACAAACCCAAAAGATTTTATACAATTCGGTCGTTAAGCGCTACTCCTTTTTTATCCATCGCAGTTCATACACCTGTTGGGTGGTATTGGAGATTTTTACGCGATCGTCCATGCGCAAGCCGGGTATCCAGATGATTTTTTTATTCATCTCCACTACCCATACCGCTTCTTTCGCTGATTTGGACAACTTTTGATCAATAAGAAAACGGGCGACTTTCTTTTTTTTACCCAACCCTAATGGGTAAAAGTAATCTCCCGCTTTCCACTTGCGTAGTAAGAGAGGAAACTCAATGACTCTTGCATCCAGAAGCGCAATAGAAGGATCGCTGTTTATCGTTTCGGGAGCCTGCATTTTCTTTACATGAAGAGTGCCTGCCGGAAACACTGTTTCTCCTTCCTGCTCTATCAGGAAGATACCTGATTCTGTCAATGCTAGCGGACTAATGATAAGCCATTCCCTGTTTTTAAAAATACGATGAGTCGAAGAAGCAACATACTTTCCCGTGACAGCTTTTAGCAAAGTTGTTATATCCGGTAATTGTGCCGCATGAAAACCATACTCCTTTACAATTTCAAACAGCACGGTTGCTAGCGGCTCTATTTTTTGCAACAAGCCAACGGGTATATGTATTTCTGCTCCTTTTTTTTGAAGCAACTTTTTCTTATATCTGTTGATTGTTTCATTGTACACAAGTTCCACTTCTCGCAAACGCGGTAGATTATCCTGCATATTTTCTTTTACCTGCGGATACACTTTCTCAATGGCAGGAATAAGAGTATTGCGAAAATAATTTCTTGCATATTTATCCGACTCATTGGAGCTATCCTCTCTCCATATAAGCTCTTTGATCAATGCATAAGCTTTTATCTCTTCTTTACCGGCAAACAATAAGGGACGTACTATATGTCGCTGCTTGGGTAGAATACCTCGTAGTCCCGCTATACCTGTACCTTTAAAAAAATTCATCATTACAGTTTCCATGCTATCATCTGCATGATGTGCTGTTAGTATCCAGCTATGCGCAGGATTCTTTTGTTGCAGCCGGATTGTTTCAAACCAGTTGTATCGCAATTCACGAGCCGCTACCTGAATAGAAATCTTATGTTGCGTTGCATACTGTGTAGTTTCAAATCGGGTAGTGATAACTTCTTTGGAATATTTTTGGGCAAGATTTTTTACAAGTCTTTCGTCCTCGTCGCTATCAGCACCCCGCAACTGGAAATTGCAATGTAATAGGGTGAAATCAAAGCCGGCAGCGGCGCAGAGTTCGCATAGCACAACAGAATCGACTCCTCCACTTACTGCCAGCAACAATTTATCTTTTTTGGCAAAAAGCGACAGTGATTCAATATAGCTGACAAATTTTTCTTCCAGGCCCATACGATTCTCTTTATTTAAATGTCAATTCTTCATAAGCACCCCGCAATTCACCATATGCGTGATTATCTCCTGCCAGCCGGGCTTGCTCCATCCCTTGTTCGTAGGTTTTTATTGCATTCACTTCATCGCCGTTTCTTTCAAAAAGTTTTGCCAAATGGTAGTAACTACCTACGTAAGCCGGCTCATTTTTTAATAAGCTTTCAAATAAATCTTTTGCCGTAGTATCATCTCCCACTTTTATATATTCCAATGCCAATGCATGTTGCACAAAGCTATCTGTTGGATTGGCTGCTAAAAAAGCCTTCAATTTGGCGATTCTGTCCATATTTAAAAAAATTG
>CAZPPM010000091.1:0-12845 GCA_964588445.1 uncultured Citrobacter sp. | reverse complement strand
GAAAAAGAATGTTTTGCCATACTGCATTTTTATTTGCAGCAAAACTAATTATGCGTTTACCGTCAACAGGCGCATCGGGTAGGATAACACCTATTCTAATCTACTTTCAGTCAATTGTTTAGGAGAAATGATACTTGAAAAATCAGCGATACATGTCAGTCAGGTATTCCGTAGGTGTTTTGCCAATATGCTTTTTAAAGTTCCTGTTGAAAGAAGCTTTGGAGTTAAAGCCGCAATCATACGCCAGTGTGAGCAACGTGTATTTTTTATTTTCAGGATGGGCCACTAATTGTAGAAATTCCTTTATCCTATATTCATTAATAAGATCATAAAACGATTTATTTTCTATTGAATTAATAACCTGCGAAAGATGATTAGGACTGGTTTGTAATAATTGAGCAAGCTCGGTAAGGGTCAGCTCCGGGTTTTTATAAATTTTCTCCGTTTGTAATAATGCAAGCAGCTTTGTATGTAGGGTTTTCGCTGTCACATCGTCCAGCGATGACTTGGCATATTTGTCCTGTTCCTTTTTATTTTCTTCCTTGTATTCCTGAATCTGCTGTGTACTGATATCCGATTGCTCTATCGTTTTTTGGTTAAATACTTTTACCTGGTTTATCCCGAAATAACCAATCCAAAATATAAAAAGGGACGTACTTGAATAGATTAACCAGTCTTCCTGATGAAACAAAACAATGATCCAAATAGCGCTGAGGCTAAGTATAAGATAAAGTAGCCATTGAAATTGTATCTTATCCGTATTAGAAAACTTGTGGGACAAATTTTTTCTAAACCTGAGCAGTTTGACAAAAGCCAAAGGGATATAAATAATTCCTGAGAGATAGATAAAAATAATTCGAATACTATTTTCTACAGGATAATCCTCCCCTTGTGATTGAATAACTGCCGCCTTCTCTTCATAAGACAATAAAAAAAAGCGAATGAAGAGGATATAGGTAATACCTATGGGAATAAAGTGCAGCAAGTCTTTTTTCTGAAAGGAAATAGGAATAGTTTGATAGCGAGTGTATAAATACAAAAACACTCCCTGAAGCATGGGTAGTGGTAGAAAAGCCAAAAACAAAGCAGGATATTGTACCGCTATATCTTTTTCCAACAAATACATAGGAAGGATCGTCAATCCGCTCGAAAGAATCCAACTGGCTAAAATATAATCCGTAACCGCTTTCTCCGATTTAGTATATAGCACAAAAGCCAGAAATACAGAAATAATAATACCGGACAGATATAGGGTTTCCATTTATTGTGGCTTTGTAGCAGTAGTAAATTGAAGATTTATGGTTTGCATGGGTAGTAGCGCCAGAGTAGTTAATACCGCTATAGTATTACCAAGGTACACAAAATTGGCTTTATACTTAAACTAGTCTTTTAGAAACATTTTTATTATAGCGTGTGCCGCCTTTGATTTGCTATTACTCTTCTACTACTTGCTACTGTAACTCGTGTAAAAAATATTATTATTCATACCGCCAGCACAAAAATAATCACACCCTACTTACATAACGAGTATTATTGTTACTGATTTTATTATTGGAATTATCTTATTAACTTTAAAATAGCTAACACTAAAGAAATAACTAATGCAATTACTGAAAACCAAAATGTCCACCAGTATGTATTGTATATACGTTGGGCATTCTTCA
This sequence comes from uncultured Citrobacter sp., assembly GCA_964588445.1. Taxonomy (GTDB): domain Bacteria; phylum Bacteroidota; class Bacteroidia; order Chitinophagales; family Chitinophagaceae; genus CAZPPM01. Next base: position 11,181 of record CAZPPM010000091.1, on the reverse strand, counting down.
AGTCATATTTTATTTTTTTGTCAGCAAGACATTGTCGTTCTTCATTTTTAGTTACTTTTTCTTTCTCTAATTCAAGATGCCTAAACCAACCGCCTACTTCATAAACGGATTTCCCAAAAGGGGAAAGAAGTAGTGTTAATTCATTTGAAAGCGGCTTACACAGCAACCATTCATTTTTACACATCAATGATATATGCTCTCGATAAGAAATAAAGTCGCTAGTTGACACAAAATCTTCTTCCTCTTTAACGAAGTATCTTGTTGAAGATGCTACTTCATTAAGTATATCCTCAATAATCTTATCATTCATAAATAAACGTTGACAGAAAATAAAGTTTTTGTACACTCAAGAAATGAATATCTCATACAATACTTATAAATATACAAAACAATTTATCCTGCGAATGTAGCCAGCCTGTTTTTACTATGCCTGAATTTAATCGTTGCATTAAAAAAGCGAAAGTGGTATCACTTTCGCTAGGAATAAGAATTATATTCCTCTATTAGTCTTTGAAGTTTTTCTTAAGCGCCATTAGCTTTGCCTGAAAGGCGTTCATTGGTTGTTGCTTTTGCGGTCCCTGCTTTTTACCGGCTGGCGGCTGACTTCTTTTTTCTCCGGTTCCTTCATTACCCTCTTTTAAACTCAATGCAATACGCTTACGGGAAGCATCTACTTCCAATACTGTTACCATTACTTTTTGATTGAGCTTAATCACTTCATTGGGATCGCTTACATAGCGGTTGGCTAAGTGAGAAATATGTACCAGGCCATCCTGCTTTACACCTACATCTACAAAAGCGCCAAAGTTGGTAATATTGGTAACAATGCCCGGCACTTTCATGCCCGGTTTTAAATCTTCCATCGTACTCACACCTTCTGCAAAGCGAAACTCTTCAATGGTATCCCGTGGATCACGTCCTGGCTTTTCCAACTCTTTTAAAATATCCTCAATAGTAAAATGTCCTATTGTTTCCGTTACAAAATCTTTTACCTGTATGGCTTTTCTCAGCTCCGGTTGTGCTATCAAATCATCCAACGTACAGTTCAACTTTGCCGACATGGCTTCTACTACTGTATAACTTTCAGGATGCACCGCAGAATTGTCCAATGGATTATTAGCGCCTGGAATACGTAGAAAGCCCGCACTTTGTTCAAACGATTTTGGCCCCAGCATCGTCACTTTCTTTAGTTCTTCTCTATTTTTAAAAGCGCCGTTTTGTGTTCTATAGGCTACAATATTTTTTGCAATCGTGCTATTCAACCCGGAAACATAGGTAAGCAAATGCTTGCTCGCCGTATTGACATCTACTCCTACATAGTTTACACAACTTTCCACTACCTGATCCAGTGAGTCTTTTAATTTGGTTTGGTTCACATCGTGTTGGTATTGCCCTACACCAATGCTTTTTGCATCGATTTTTACCAATTCACTTAAGGGATCTAATAAACGACGGCCAATGCTAATAGCTCCTCTTACGGTTACATCTTCATTAGGAAACTCTTCTCTTGCTGTTTCACTTGCCGAGTAAATAGAGGCGCCGCTTTCATTTACCATAAAAATGGAAACCGGCTTGCCAAAATCTATATTTCTTACTAATTGATCGGTTTCTTTGCTCGCTGTTCCATTACCATAACCAATGGCTTCAATCGAATATTTAGCCACCAGCTCTTTCAATGTATGCGCAGCAGCCTGCCACTCATTTTGTGGTGCATGTGGAAAGATGGTCGCATAATGCAGAAACGTGCCGCTCTCATCCAAACAAACCACTTTACAGCCTGTACGAAACCCGGGATCGAGGGCGAGTATTCTTTTTTGCCCCAATGGAGAAGCCAATAGTAACTGGCGCAGATTTTCTGCAAAAACGCGAATCGCTTCTTCGTCGGCTTTTTCTTTACTGCTCAACCGGTATTCTGTTTCAATAGAAGGCTTTAACAAGCGATTGTAGCAATCTTCTACCGCCAGCGCTACCTGTTTTCCGGCAGCCGTATTATTTTTTACAAAACTTTCTTTTAGTGCTTCCTGTGCTCTTTCTTTTTCTACAGCAATATCCATAATAAGAAAACCTTCCTTCTCGCCTCGACGTATGGCTAATATCCTGTGCGATGGACTATCGGCCAGTGCTTCACTAAATTCAAAATAGTCTCTGTACTTCTGCGCATCCGGTTCTTCTTTTTTGGATGTTAATACCCGTGCCGATACTTTGGCTTCTTCTGTAAATAGTTTTCTCGTGATATTTCTTGCCTGCTCATTTTCCGCTATCCATTCTGCAATAATATCTCTTGCCCCTTGTAATGCTTCTGCATTATCCTTTACCTGCTCGTTGACATACGTAGCGGCGGCTTCCTCTACATTATTCGCTTCCTGCTCGAAAATTAATTTGGCTAAAGGCTCTAATCCTTTCTCAATTGCTACAGACGCTTTTGTTTTCCGCTTAGGCTTATACGGCAGGTAAATATCTTCCAGCTCGGTGGCATTTACACAGTCTTCAATCCGTTTCTTTAGTTCCGGCGTTAATTTTCCTGCCTCTTCTATTGTCTTTATTACTGTCTCCTTGCGCTTATGCAGCTCAGCAAAGTATTTTATCTTTTCCACCACAGCGGCAATAGCAACCTCATCAAGATTACCCGTTGCTTCCTTACGATACCGTGCAATAAAGGGAATCGTAGCTTTTTCCTCTACCAAATCATTGATATTATTGATTTGTTTTAAGGACAGGTTCAGGGTACCGGCAATCTGTTGTGCGTATAATAACTCCATAGAATGTTTTCATTTTGGGGCAGCAAATTTAAAAGTTGCAGGAATAGAAACAAATTTGTTTATCAACGATAAAACGGATAAGCAAAAAGCATTTAGTCCTCGTCAGCCGTGTTTTTTATTTTTCCTAAAATGGCATATGCATTTTTTATGATAACCATTTTGCCTTCCAATGTTGTGTTTTCATTTTTCAGTTCTGTCATCCCGGAAAAAACCGTTCCCGTTTCTACTTCTTTTAAAGAATACGTGCTTCCTTCCTGATTCACAACAACAAAGTTTTTGCCACCATAGCGTACTACGGCTTCTTCGGGCACAGCCGCCGCATGTACACTATCTACTTGTACACGGGCTCTCAGGTACATACCAGGTAGCAGTTGCAAGGGTTGTTTTATAAAATGACAATGCACGGTAGCACTACGATTATCATCCACATTACGGGTTATCAGCAATATTTCGCACTCATACTCTTTAGTAGGATCATCCACAAAGCTCACCCACACCCGTTGGCCTGTTTTAATCTTCTGTACATCCTTTTCAAAAATGGTCAATGCTGCATGAATATCTGTAGGATTGATTAGCTCAAATAACACATCAGCCGGGTTGACGTATTTTCCAATATTCACATTTATCTTAGATACATAGCCGCTAATGGGAGCATAGATAGGCACACTTCTGGAAATAGTTTGGGCACTCAGTTTGGACGGATTGATACCGGCGAGTTTTAGTTTTTCTTCGTAACCTTTCAGTTGTATCTCCTGTGTATGAAAATCTGTTTGTGCCTGTTGTAATTGTTTTCCTGCATTCGCGCCTCCTTCATTCAAAATACGTTGCCGTTCCAAATCCTGTTGCAGATAGTTAAACTTACTGGCCGCCATAAGGTAGTCCTGCTGTAATTGCACCAGCGATTGATCTTCCATCACAGCTATGATTTGCCCTTTCGTAATTTTCATTCCCGGCAATAGAGACGTTGTTTTCAAATAGCCCCCCAAGGGAAAACTAATAGAAACAATGTTCTGTGGCGGTACATCAGCTTTACCATTTACCACTAGTTCTGTATGCAACGTCTGTTTTCTTATTGTATCGATTACAATGTCGGCTTGTTGTAGTTGCTCCGCACTTAGCAATACGGAATTTTTCTCGTGTACTTCTTCTTGTTGCTCAGGCGCATTTTTACTTGTGCAAGAGAAAGTAACGAGTACCATTAGAAATAATAACACTTTTTTCATTTGACTAATTTTTTATAGTGTTTACTTACCTGTTAAGTATTCTATGTTTATTACGGCCTGGTTAAATGCTTTTACTGCATCCAGATAATTCAATTGAATGCTGACTGCATTATTCATCAGTACCAGCCATTCGAGGTAATTGGTTTCTCCTGTACGATAAGCCAGCAAAGCGCTATTCATTATCAGTTCAGATTGACTCTTACCTATTTTCTCATAACTGTCGATAACGTATTCTTGCTTCTTCGTTTCCTCTTGCAGGTTATTTAATTCTGCTTGCAATTGCTTATTAGTTGCCCTTGCTTGCAGGCGTTCTTTGTCTGCGTTGACCTGTATCGCTTTTACTCTCGCTTTTGTTGCTCCGTTAAAGAGTGGTAACGCCAGCGTTACACCTATTGTTTGAAAACGGTGGCCGGCTCCATAATAATGCTGTGCAATTCCATCTGGGCTTTGAAAACCTATAATAGACTGATTGCTGTACTGCAACCCTATATCAGGTGTTAGTGTTGCTTTTTCCCAAGCAGCTTCTTTTATAGCTGCCTCTGCTCTGGCCTGATGGTATTTTACCTCAGAATGATTAGCGAGTAACGTAGTATCGCTTGCGTTGACAGTAATACCTATCAATAAAGAAGTATACGCTGGAAGTAATCGGGCTTCTGTATTCAGCAGCCATTGCAAGCGCTGTTGAAGTATTAGAATATCTGCCGCCAATTGCTGCTGTTGTATTTTGATTTGGTACAATTGCGCATCGGCTGCTGTTTTCTCCAGCAAGCTGCTTTCTTCTACAGTATATCGTAAAGCGGCTACTTCTCCCAATCTTTTATAAACAGAATCTAATCGTAGCAAAAGTTTTTGTCGTTCCAGCCCGTCTACTAATTGGTAAAAAACTGTCTTGACTTCTCTGAATAATTCCGCTTGCTTCCAATCTACCATATTCTTCATCGCTTTTTCTTCCTGCTGGTACCATTCTTTTCGGCGCTTATAGACAAGCGGTAGACTTATCGTTTGCCCCATAAAAAAACGTGTATCATTTTGAGCACTACTGATGCCTCCATACTCGGCACCTATTTGCGTTTTTTCTGCTTCAAAAACATTTTTACTCAACTGTTCCCAATAAGCAGGCTCTTTTCGTTGGGCTTGTAAAAAAAGGTTTTCTTCGTTAGCCTTAGCAAGCATTTGCTCCAGCGACAGCGTTGTTTGCGCTTTACCCATAGCAGGCAATACCAGTAGCACAATAAGTGTTGCTATTTTTTCCAGTCGTTTTTTTCCAAACTGCTTTTTCTCTACCCATTTATAAAGAATAGGTAGAATAATAAGTGTAAGTAATGTGGCTGAAAGTAGTCCGCCAATAACAACTGTCGCCAACGGACGTTGTACCTCCGCCCCTGCTCCTTGGCTTAATGCCATTGGTAAAAAGCCGAGGGAGGCAACAGCGGCTGTCATCAATACAGGTCGCAAGCGCACATGCGTGCCTTCCATAATTATACGATGAATATCATTCATGCCTGTTTTCTTTATACGGTTAAACTCTGCTATCAAAACAATTCCATTTAATACTGCTACGCCAAAGAGTGCGATAAAACCCACACCAGCAGATATGCTAAAAGGCATACCCCTTAGCCATAGTGCTATTACACCACCTATAGCTGATAAAGGAATAGCAGAAAAAATAAGTAGTCCATACTTTAAAGAACCAAAAGCAAAATAGAGCATGACCAATATGAGTAATAAGGCAGCCGGGACCGCAATAGAAAGCCGGGCTTTGGCCTCTACCAGATTTTCAAATTGTCCCCCGTAGCGAACAAAGTAACCGGCCGGTAATTTTAATTCCTGCTTCACTTTTTCTTCCAGCTCTTTTACTACCGATTCTACATCTCTTCCCCGCACATTGAAGCCTACAATAACTCTGCGCTGTGCATCTTCCCGCTGAATCTGGTTAGGTCCCTCTTTAATGCGCACTTCTGCTACCTGCTCCAAAGGAACCTGATTGCCTGACGGTGTAGCAATAAGCAGTCGCTGTACGTCTTCCAAGCTATGCCTTGCCTGCTCATTCAATCGCACTACTAGATCATAGCGACGTTCATTCTCATACACCACACCGGCTTTTTCTCCTGCATACGCCGCCTGTATGGTTCTATTTACATCATCGATCGACAGGCGATAGTGTGCCAGTGCCTCTCTTTTATAATCCACTACTATCTGTGGTAATCCTGTTATTGTTTCAATGTACATATCACTGGCGCCTTTTACTGTTTTAGCAATTGCTCCAATTCTTGTGGCATAGGCAGCCAGTGTATCCAGATCTTCTCCAAAAATTTTACATACCACATCCTGTCTTGCACCGGATATCAATTCATTAAACCGCATTTGGACAGGAAACTGAAACCCTGTAGTGAGTCCCGGAACTACTTCAATCGCTTTGCTCATTTTATCGGCCAGCTCATCAAAGGAGGTAGCGGATGTCCACTGATCCCTGGGCTTTAATGTTATCATAATATCTGTCATCTCCAGTGGCATGGGATCTGTAGGTATTTCACTCGCCCCTATACGGGTAACAATTTTTTCTACCTCCGGAAAATTATCCTGCAATACCGTTACCGCTTTTTGCGTAGCCACAATTGTTTCGGTAAGAGAACTGCCGCTAAGTAATCTTGCATCTACGGCAAAATCACCTTCTTCCATTTCCGGTATAAACTCTCCGCCCAAACGCGTTAATAAAAACAACGCTGTTACAAATAATACAAGGGAAATACTAACAACCAGCTTAGGAAATTGCAACGCTTTTTGTAATAGGGGCCGATATAACTTTTGTAAAAAAGACATCATTTTATCTGAAATGTTCTTCTTACTATTCTTCTTTACAGAGAGCAGAATGGAGGACATCATCGGCACGTAGGTAAGCGATAATAAGAAAGCGCCTATCAACGCAAACGCTACTGTTTGCGCCATCGGCTTAAACATTTTCCCTTCAATACCTGTAAGCGTGAGTATGGGTAAATAAACAATCAGAATAATAATCTGACCAAACACGGCAGTGTTCATCATCTTACCCGTTGCTTGTTCTACTTCTCCATCTAATTGCTTAGCCGTAACACGAGCCTGACCATTTAGTAAACGAGTGTGTGATAAACGATGTAGTACCGCTTCTACAATAATCACAGCGCCATCTACTATCAATCCAAAATCCAATGCGCCTAAACTCATAAGATTGCCCGTAACACCAAAGAAATTCATCATGATGACGGCAAACAACATAGAAAGCGGAATAACAGAGGCTACCACTAATCCCGCACGCCAACTACCCAAGAATAGAATTAAAACGAAAACAACAATTAAGGCCCCTTCTATTAAATTTTTTGTTACCGTATTGATTGCTCTGTCCACCATTTTAGTACGGTCATAAAATGTTTCGAGGATAATACCTTCCGGCAGCCCTTTTTTTATTTCTTCAATCTTACTTTTCACATCTTCTACTACCTGCGACGCATTGGCGCCTTTTAACATCAACACAACAGCGCCTGCCACTTCACCTTTATCACTATACGTCATAGCACCATATCGAATAGCATGTCCTATACGTACAGTTGCTACATCACTGATGCGCACCGGTATTCCTTCTGCTGTATGGCGCACGGCAATTTTTTCTATGGAAGCCATATCTCTCGCCAATCCTTCGGTGCGGATAAATAAAGCATTGGGGCCTTTCTCTATATAGGCACCACCGGAGTTTCGATTATTTTTTTCTAATGCTGTAAACACATCACCAATCGTCACCTGCATACTTTTCAGACGATCAGGTAACACCGCTACCTCGTATTGTTTTAAATAACCGCCAAAACTGCTAATATCCGCTACACCCGGTGTACCTAATAATTGTCTTCTTACTATCCAATCCTGAATGGATCGCAGCTCTGTAAGATCGTATCGCCCTTCATACCCTTTTGCAGGCCGCAAGACGTATTGAAATATTTCTCCGATACCGGTTGTAAGCGGAGCTAGCTCTGGTGTGCCCGCTTGGGGAGGTATTTGCTCGCGAGCCAATAATAGTCGTTCCCCTACTTGCTGCCGAGCCCAATAAATATCTGTATCGTCATTAAACACAATGGTAACTACCGACAAGCCAAAGCGGGAAATCGATCGCATTTCTACAACGCCTTGTATATTGGCATTAACCTGTTCTAAAGGAAATGTAATTAACCGTTCTACTTCCGGTGCTGCCAGTGAAGGAGAAACAGTAATGATTTGTACCTGATTGCTGGTAATATCCGGTAAAGCATCTACCGGTAATCTTCTAAGTTCTATGACACCCCATACTAATAAAGCAAGTGTACATAAACCTACGATAAGCTTATTCCTTACGGAAAAGCGTATAATAGCATTTAACATGTAAATTATTTACGCCAAAAAATTGATTACTAAAAAAGTTTAAGCGGCGTAACGGCGGGGAGGCTGGAAAATATCAAAAGCCTGAGAGATGGGCTTATTGGTTTCGTTATAAGTATAAAAAAGTTGTGAGGCGACGGGAGGCGGAGCAATTTCCAACTCCGGCTGATCCATTTCAAATAAAGACACCTGCATCAGACTGAAATCAATATTGCGAAATGGCAATTGTTGATCTTCTAAAAAATCATCTGCTTCGGCTGTAGGTTCTATATAATGTATCCGTAAAAAGCGAGTAAAACTCATAGAAGGATCTGCCTCGGTATGTATCTTGAAATGCTTTAGCAAAAAAGGTATGCGCAATACCTGATGCCCTTCTGTATAGGCAATGATATAGGCTACTAATAAGAATATGCCGGCAATACGCTTCACGCCTACTAAGGTACAAAAACAGGCCTATATTACTAAGGTCTGGCTGTTTCTTCTTATTTTCTTAATGAATAGTGAAGCGCACCCCGAGGAAAAACCGTATGCCCTGATTGGGTGCATATACATAGGAGGGATCAAAATTGAGTCCATAGGGATTTTCAGGCGTAACCCGTATCGCTCCGGAAGGGTCAACGTCGACTTGTTTGTTAAATGGATCCTGTGATCGAGCGATTAGAAAGGGAACATTTCTAGCTGGTGTCCAGTTAAGTAAATTTTTTACCCCGCCATATATCTCCCACTGACTATTCATTTTTTTAGTAGCCTGTATGTTTTGTATACTCCATACTGGTGAAAACGCCGGACGAGGATCAGTAGGAGCGAGTAATGGCAACCGCATAGGACCATAAATATTTCCCGTATAATCCACGCTTACACCTGCTGCAGGAAAATGATAAGTAATCGCCCAGGTGCCGCTCCATTTTTCCGTAAGCATAATCAATTCACGTGTTTTATTGCCATCATCGTCTTTACCCACTTTTTTTACATCTTGTACAGTAGCACCCAAGAGAGCTTTCAATTTACGCCCCAGATCCAGTTCTATATTCAAAGTAGCTCCCCGTGAAGAGGCATGCCCGTCTAAGTTGTTATAAATAATTTGCTGCGGATCGCTGTTATAATCGGGTAGTATCTGATTAGTAAAATACGTGTACCAGGTCGTTGCATCTATCAATACGCTATGGTTGCTCCATTTGATACGCTTCGTGTAATTCAAGTTGATATTATAACTTTTTTCCGGTTTTAATTCTTCTGCTATTACTACGGCTCTTGCTCCTGTAAGTGCCGCATGATCCTCCGTAAATAAATTTACTACACGAAAACCCGTTCCTGCATTAAGGCGTAACTGCTCATTGCTATGAATATTCCATTTCCAGGCGATACGCGGAGTAAAAATATTTTTATGTACAGAGTTGTAATCATAGCGTAGGCCCGCCAGCAATACATGATTGGGTGAAAATTTCCATTCGTCCTGTACAAAAATACCCGGCATCACATATTGCTCCGGCTTATTGCGCAAGCTGATGGTATCCAAAGTTGCAGTAGAGTTATCGTCATAATAATTATAGCGCAAGGCAAGTCCGGTCAACAATTGATGTTTATCATTGATTGATTTATCCCATGTAAGCTGAGAAAAAGCAATTCGCTGTTTGCCAAAATAAGGTGTTTTACCGTAGTAGGAATTTTGATCATGACTCGTTGCTGATACGGCCAAAGAAATTTTTTCTGCCACGGGTAAATCATAATTCCCCATCAACTCCCAGCGGTTGGTATAAATACTTTCACCATATACACTATCGGTACCTCGAAATTGTTTTCCAAAATTCATTTCACCTCCCCACCGATCTTCATAAAAATAACGGGCTGCAATAGACGCTTTCCTATTTTGCTTACGAATAAAACCCACTTTATTGAAAATAGAAATACGGTGTTGCAAGGTAACATCAGTAAAACCGTCATTATTATTATCAACGGGGCGCTGATAGTTGAAGTAATTGATACCGGTAAGTGCTGTTACTTTTTTAGATAAACGAGTCTTTATACCTATATCCAGATTATGCTCCCGCCAGCTCGTTGTCATCATATTCACAGCTAATAGCGGCGCTTTTTCCGGCGTTTTGGTAATCACATTTATGAGGCCACCAATGGCTTCCGATCCATATAATCCGGAGGCAGGCCCTTTTACAATTTCCACTCGATCTATCATTTGAGAAGGTATCCCAAACAAACCATACACTGATGCCAGGCTGCTCACAATGGGCATTCCATCAATCGTTACCATGGTATAAGGTCCTTCCAATCCATTAATATGAATATCCCCTGTATTGCATACACTACAATTTAATTGTGGCCTTACACCATTTACATTTTGCAGCGCTTCAAAAATGCTGGGGGCTGGGTTTTTTTTCAAAAACTGGGCTGAATATACTTCTACATTCACAGGGCTTTCCGATTTTCTTACCGGCCGCAATGTGCCGGAAACAACGACGGCGTCCAACTCTCTTTGATCGGGTGCCATATACCATTTTGTCACCGTTAGCCGATCTTTAGGTATTGACAAAGAGGTATAGCCTATAGCTGTTATGTAAAGTGTATCAAACGCCTGTCCAAGCGACAGTATTCCTTTTTTGTTGGTAATGCCTATAATGGTGTTATTACCTGATACGGTTGCTCCTACAATGGGCTCATAAGTTATTTCATCCAACAATTCAATTGAGGCTACCTGCGCCATTCCCAGCTCTGTCTTTAGAAGAAATAGAAAAGACAGTATCACTACTCCTGCTATTTTCATCGAACTAAACATTTTTTTAGTCTTGTCTAAAATATTATTTAGTCAA
>CAZPPM010000090.1:0-12877 GCA_964588445.1 uncultured Citrobacter sp. | reverse complement strand
ATTTTATCCAATCAGTTTTGGGATAGGCAATATGGTGGGCATTAAAGTTGCCGGTGGCGCCACCAAATTTTCCGGAGAACGGTATGCCTATAAATTGTTCAACTTGGTTTTGTATTCGTTCATGGAAAACCATTATCTCTTTTCCCAGTCGTGTAGGACTGGCTGGCTGTCCATGTGTATGTGCCAGCATAGGAATATTCATCCATTCTTGGCCCAGTAAAGCGAGTTGTTTGTTTAAGTTGAGTATTGCGGGCAAATACTCATATTCTATCACATGTTTCCAAGATAAGGGCACAGCCGTGTTGTTAATATCCTGAGAGGTTAAGCCAAAATGAACCCATTCTTTTATATTGCTATCTCCCGTTTTTTCAATAGCATTTTTGATAAAATACTCAACTGCTTTTACATCATGATTGGTGGTGTATTCAATCTGCTTTATTTCCTGCGCATCTTCAGGGCCAAAATCGTCTGCCAGTTTTCTCAAAGCACGACTGGTTTTAGTGCTTAATTTTAGTAGTTTCTTCTGCTCAAGAAAAAAAAGATACTCTACTTCAATAAGCACACGGTATTTCATCAAAGCATATTCTGAAAAATATTCATCCAGATGCTGAACTTGCTTTCTGTAACGGCCATCAATAGCACTTATGGCGGTAAGTTGCGATAATTCCATGTTTTGTTTTTAAGAAGAAAATCCTTGTAGTACCTTTGAGCCCGCAAAAATAACTGAATTGGATAAGATTCGTGTTGGCATTGTCAACTACCTTAATACAAAGCCATTATTATATGGGCTGGAAAAAGAGCCTATCAAGGATAAAATTGAATTAGTAGGAGGATATCCGTCTCAGTTGGCCGCTCAGCTTTTGAATAATGAGATTGATGTAGGATTAATTCCTGTGGCTATTTTACCCTCTTTGCCTTCCTGGCATATAGTAGGCACACATTGTATTGCGGCAGATGGTGAAGTGGCATCGGTTTGCTTATTTAGTGAGGTTCCTATGCAGGAAATAGAAGAAGTGTACCTTGATTATCAAAGTCGCTCTTCTGTAGCTTTATTAAAATGGCTGATGAAGGAATATTGGGGTATTAATCCTCGTCTAATCGAGTCGGTTGACGAAGAGTACCGCGATAAGATAAAAGGAACAACAGCCGGGCTTGTAATCGGTGACAGGGCATTGGAGCAGCGTAAAAAGTCTACTTATATTTATGACTTGGCAGGGGAATGGAGGGCTATAACCGGACTACCTTTCGTATTTGCGGCTTGGGTGAGTGCAGATACTTTGTCCGAAGGGTTTATCAAAGAGTTTGATGAAGCAAATAAGGTAGGGGTTGGTCAAATCAACGAGATTGTTAAGGCAATCAATTATGATTTATTTGATTTGAAAAAGTATTATGAATTTCATTTGTCATATGTATTAGATGCTCGAAAAAAGGCCGGGATGGAAAAATTCTTAGAAATTGTTGAACAACAGATAGGATGAAGTAATATTTCGAAGAAGGAATAGGCTCATTTAATATAAAATCATTTATTTTGAATAGGCTGATTTTTTTTGATAAATGATTTTATGCTAAATTATTGATAAGTAATATGTTGTAGTTTTTTTGACCCTAAATAAAAAGAAAGCAATGAAAAAGGCCCTTATCACAGGTATTACCGGGCAAGATGGTGCTTACCTTGCAGAACTCCTACTAAAAAAAGGGTACGAAGTACACGGTATTAAAAGGCGTACCTCGCTTATTAATACACAACGAATTGATCATCTGTATCAGGATCCGCATGATTCAAACCTAAAGATGGTATTGCATTATGGAGATTTAACGGATTCAACTAATATAATTCGCATTATACAGCAGGTGCAGCCAGACGAGATATATAATCTTGGCGCCATGAGCCATGTGCGGGTAAGCTTTGATACTCCCGAATATGTGGCTAATACGGATGCTACTGGCACACTAAGAATATTAGAAGCGGTACGTATTTTGGGTTTGGAGAAAAAAACCAGAATATACCAGGCTTCTACTTCTGAACTATATGGCAAAGTACAAGCTATACCGCAGAGCGAAACAACTCCCTTCTATCCTCGCTCTCCTTATGGGGTGGCTAAATTATATGGTTATTGGATTACAGTAAACTATCGGGAAGCTTATGGCATGTATGCTTGTAATGGTATTTTGTTTAATCACGAAAGCCCATTACGAGGTGAGACTTTTGTAACAAGAAAAATTACAAGAGGAGTAGCGGAAATAGTATTGGGCCTAAAAAATAAATTGTGGCTAGGAAATCTGGAAGCTAAAAGAGACTGGGGCCACGCAAAAGACTATGTAGAGGCGATGTGGCTGATGTTACAGCAGAATGAGCCGGAAGATTTTGTAATTGCAACAGGGGTAACAACTACTGTCCGGGACTTTGTAAAACTAGCCTTTGCACATGCAGGGGTAACGGTTGAGTTTACAGGTGAAGGAGAAAAAGAAAAAGGAACCGTAGTCGCTGTGTCTTTGCCGGATATTCCACTTAAAGAAGGAGACATTGTGGTAGAAGTAGATAAGCGTTATTTCCGTCCTACCGAAGTAGATCTTTTGCTTGGCGATCCTACAAAAGCGAAAGAAAAGCTTGGCTGGAAAGCAAAATATACACTTAGCGAAATGGCCAAAGAAATGGTAGAAGCGGATATCACTAATTTCCGGAGAGATATTATATTGAAAGAATCAGGTTTTGAAACGCTACGCCAGTTTGAGTAAACCGGAATAGAATTTATGTAAATAAGTCATGGTGTATCTACTTACTAGATACACCATGTTGCTTTCAACATTGTCGTATTAAATTTGTTGTTGTAGTAAGTTATGAACAAGAATAGTAAAATTTATGTAGCCGGGCATCGGGGTATGGTAGGTTCCGGTATTGTGCGTAAACTGCAAGAAGAAGACTACCAGGATATTATTACCCGTACTTCTGCGGAATTGGATTTGCGTAATCAGGAGGCCGTTAATAATTTTTTCGAAATGGAAAAACCCGAATACGTTTTTCTGGCTGCTGCAAAAGTGGGGGGTATCGTAGCCAATAATACCTACCGCGCTGATTTTTTATATGATAATCTTATTCTAGAGGCTAATATTATTCACGCCGCTTATGTACATAAGGTTGCTAAGCTCTTGTTCTTGGGAAGTTCCTGTATCTATCCCAAACTAGCACCACAACCACTAAAAGAAGAGCATTTACTTACAGGCTTATTGGAGCCGACTAATGAGCCCTACGCCATTGCAAAAATTGCCGGTATTAAATTATGTGAAGCGTACCGTGACCAATATGGGTGCAATTTCATTTCAGCTATGCCCACCAATCTATACGGTGAAGGAGATAATTATCATTTGCAGCATTCGCACGTTATACCCGCCTTGGTTCGGAAATTTCATGAAGCAAAATTGAGTCATAGCGATAGTGTGGAAATATGGGGTACAGGTACGCCATTGCGTGAGTTTATGTATGTAGACGACCTAGCGGATGCGTGTTATTTTCTGATGAAAAATTATGATAAAAAGCTATTTGTCAATATTGCTTCGGGCGACGAAGTAACGATTAAAGAACTTGCATTGTTGGTAAAAGAGGTGGTAGGTTTTGAAGGAGAGCTTACATTTGACACAAGCAAGCCAGATGGTACTTCCAGAAAGAGGATGGATGACAGTAAATTGAAGTCGCTGGGCTGGGAGAGTAAAATTCATTTGAAAGAAGGATTAAAGAAAACTTACGAAATTTTTAAGGACTTTGAAGTGCGTAATAAGTAAACGGTTTTATGAAGCTATATTTGCCTAACGGGCAAATTGTATGAAACTATTAATAAGAAAGCTACTTCAGCGTTTTGGGTACGATATTGTAAAGTATAATCCTCCTTATACTCCGGGACTTTTTGATAAGCAGCAGTTACTAAAAGATTATCAATGGTTGGTGGAATATGATTTTCACTCCATACTTGATATAGGGGCTAATGAAGGTCAGTTTTCTGATAAAATGCGTTTGCTTTTCCCCCAAGCAACTATTCATGCATTTGAACCAATAAAAGAATCCTACGATCTGTTACAGAAAAATTTTTCCGGAGATTCTTTTTTTATACCCTATAATTTAGCGTTAGGCGATCAGTCCGGTGAGCTGATTTTTAATCAAAATGAATATTCGCCCTCTTCCTCCTTACTCCCTCTTGCAGGAAAGCATATTGATAGTTTTGATTATGCGGTAAAAACAAAACCAGTCAGTGTAAGAGTAGAAAGACTTACAGATTTTTTTCAACGGAAAAATATAGATAAGCCTTTACTGATAAAGATCGATGTGCAGGGATTTGAAGATAAAGTAATTGAAGGGGGCCATGCTGTTTTGCAAAAGGCTACTATGATACTTTGTGAAGTGTCTTTTATTGAGCTATACAAAGGACAGTCTTTATTTGCTGATATTAGTAACGAATTAGCTTCCTTAGGGTTTGTTTATGCTGGTTGTACTGAGCAGTTGAGATCTCCTGAAAATAATCAGGTACTACAGGCGGATGCAATATTTCTCAAAAAAGAGAAGTAATATGCAGGAAGCCTCACCTCTTATATCAATTATTACTCCGGTTTACAATGCGGTTTCCCATGTTGCAAGATGTGTAGAAAGTGTGCAGGCGCAGAGTTACAAAAATTATGAGCATATCTTTTTAGATAGCTGCTCCGAAGATGGTACAACTCAATTGGTAGAGGAATATGTTGTTAGTGATGACCGGATTCGTCTTATCGTTCGTAAAGATAAAGGGGTATATGATGCAATGAATGGTGGGGTGCAAGAAGCAAAGGGTAAATGGGTTTATTTTTTGGGAGCCGATGACTATCTGTTTGAAAAAGATGTTCTGCTAAAAATTACAGAGGCGATGTCAAATACAGAGTATAGTATTGTATATGGCAATGTGTGGTTTGATAAGCTTAATCGATATTATGATGGTAGATTTACAGCAGCAAAGATCTTAGAAAGAAATATATGTCATCAAAGTGTATTTTATAGCATACAGTTATTTAAAAGCTTTGGGGAATATGATTTAAAGTATACTATTGAAGCGGATTATCATTTCAATTTGCGTTGCTGGTTATTTGGTGTTTGTAAAAAATACATTCCTATAATAGTAGCTTTTCACAGATCAGGTGGTATTAGCAGTAATAGTAGAGATGAGATATTTGTAGGAGATTTTCCTAAAAGTATTATCAATGCTATTTTGAAAAGCAAGAGGGGTTTCTTCGCTAAAGTCTATCTGCTTGCAACAGCTTTCCGTAAGATAATAATTCGTTATTCCTTTAAAGAATTAATAAGTAGGTTGAATTTTAAGGAGGCGATGATTCTTAAAATTCTAGCACTTACATTAATGATACTAGGGTTGCCCTTTTATTTAATTTTTCATATTCTCCTTGTAAGAGGACTTAGCAATAGGATGAAGTAGACTGTCCAAGTTAAGGAAATAAGGTAATGATGAATTATTTGTAAGATATATTTGGTGTATCTTCAAATCTTAAAAAGAATAGTTGAAATATTAATTTATGGGACATGTTAGTTTTTCAATACCTAGGGATATAGTAGTTGAATTTCAACAAAAAGGTGCTATTGAGAATTTTATTGAAACAGGAACCTACAAAGGAGGAACCTGCTTTTGGGCAGCAAGACATTTTAAGAACGTTTATACTATTGAAATTGATCCTGAAATCAGTAAAGAAACGGCAAGTAGGAAGGATTGTCCTACAAACATTCAGTTTTATGTAGGGAATAGTAAAGACGTAATGCCAGAATTGGTAAGAGAGTTAGAAGGAAGATCTTTTTTTTGGCTCGACGGACACTGGTGTGGGGTAACAGAGATAGGAAAAGATATGGAATGTCCATTAATGGATGAAATTGATTCGTTGTCGGCACTAAAGGATTCTGTCATATTAATTGATGACGCAAGAGCTTTTTTAGGGCCTCTGCCGCCACCTCATGATAGTAAACAATGGCCAAGGGTAGATGAAGTTATAGTAAGTTTGAAAAAAAGCTTTCCTGATAGTTTTGTAACAATAATCGATGATGTTATTTATTCAATACCTCCGGATTTAATTGCTGTTTTTGATAGATTTTGGATTAATAGTTTTCCTAAAAGATTCACGAAAAAAAATAACCTTATTAAACGTTTTCTGGGCTAAATAAGGCGTTTTTCTAAAACTTAAATCATAGTGCTTTTTAAAATGAGAATTTGGAAACGGTGAAAATCGATTAGTAAATGGCAGGGGTAAATATGATAAAACCGTATATTTCAGTGTGTATCCCGGTATATAAGAATTTATTTTTTTTGAAGCGTCTTTTGGATTCGCTAAAACATCAATCTTTTAGAAATTTTGAAATTATCATTACGGATGATAGCCCAGATGATGATATTAAAGATTTTTGCGTTTCCTATGATATAGCTCAACCGATATTGTACTTTAAGAATGAAAAATCTTTAGGTACACCGGAAAACTGGAATGAAAGCATACGCCGTTCGAGGGGTGAATGGGTTAAGTTGATGCATGATGATGATTGGTTGGCAAATGATGATGCATTAAAGGTTTTCGCAGAATATACTCATAAAGAAGCTCGTTTTATTTTTTCTTCTTATGAAAGTGTCTTTTCTGATAGTAATACAGTAAAGAGCAATTTCATAAGCCCTCGCTTGTTACGTTTATTGAGGAGGAGGCCCGAAGTTTTATTGGCGGGGAATCTAATTGGCCCTCCAAGTGTAGGATTATGTAGAAAGGATAGCATATCCGATTATGATTCTAGGTTGAAGTGGTTGGTCGATATAGAGTGTTATATGAGGCAATTAAAGAAAGGCGATTCTTTATTTATCAATAAGGTGCTTGTTAATGTTGGTGTTAACGATGCTCAAGTCACAGCTGCAAGCTTCGGAGTAAAAGGGATTGAGCTGCCTGAGTATATGTATGTATTGGAGAAGCATGGGAGAGGTATATTACGGTCAATGAATGTTTACGACGCATATTGGAGAATGATACGTAATTTAAAGGTCTGTCATAATGATTTGTTAGTTTTTGAAATAAATGCTAAAGGAATGAGGGTGATTAAGTCAATGGTGCGATGGCAGAAGATATTTCCTCGAAAGTTGTTGATTACTGGTTTCGTTTCAAAGGCAGTAATGATAATACATTACTTAGTACATCGATCGTTATTATAGATATTTTATCTCAAGTTTCTATGAGATGAAGGTAGGATTTACAGAAAGTAGTATTGCTAAATCTTTCCATAGCAACTTTTCTGTTCTCCCTTCCATACTTTTCTCTGGCCGAGGGTGTTTGGAGTAGATACTTTATATTATTTACACCTTCATTTATAATTTCGTCTTCATCTGTGCTATAGATTAGTAATCCATTTTCCATATGTATTATATAGTCAGGAATTCCATTTACTGCTGTAGAAATAATTGTTTTACCATAGGCCATCATTTTCATTACAACAACCGGGAGTCCCTCAAATGCTGAAGTAAGTATTAGTACATCCGATGCTTCATAGATTCTTTCTAATTGTAGCTGGTCGCTTATGTTACCATAAAATTTACAATAGGGGTATAGAGAGATTGAAATACTGTTTTCAACATCTCCTACAAAAGAAAAGTGAGTAGGAGCATTTTCTTCATGCAGTCTTTTTGCAATAGCTGCAACCAAATGCACTCTTTTCTGCGGCGCACCTCTGCCTATGAATACGATTTCTAAAAGGTTGTTTTCCCTTTTTACGGCATTTGGAATAGGTATGCTATTGTCTATAAAGTGAAGCCGCTTGTAATATTCTTGAGATAAGCCGTTTTTTTTGTACTGTGCCTCTACTTGTTTTTTTAAATATAGCGTACTAAATACCCTTTTGTCAATATTGTCAATGTGGCCAATGCTGTAGCCGATCCATGTAGAAAGATGACAAATCTCTATTTTTTTTGTTCGGGTAGGTACGTGTTGAAGCATTTTGTAAAAGAAAAGGGACTCTCCACCTATAATAATTGATTTGGGTTGGGAACGAATCCATTCAGCAATAACTCCACGATAGAAAAAATTAATAAAATGAAATACCTTGATGTCTATTAAGCGATGTAGGTCAATGATACGTGTTCCTTGAATATTATACAAATGTCTAAAACCATTATTGCTTGGCTTTTTTGAAAAAATAATTAAAGGATTTTTGTGTTTCAAGCAATGGGTTAAATCAATATTTACCTGTGGCGATCCCCCAATATCCCCATTAGGAAAGAATAAAAAGACATCGTGTTGTGTGCGGAGCGGAAATGTCTTGCCAAATAACCGACCTGCTACTACAAATGGAAGCATTAACAAATATTCAATTTTGAATTTTATGCGTGCTTTTTTATAGGTCATTGTTAGGGAAATATTTATTCACTACTTTTTCAAGATAGTTGATGTCGAAGTTAAGCCCAAGTTTTTTAATAATTTTTTCTGTAATCGTTGTATCAATAGCAGGAGCGCTTCCTTTGTCAATAGTAGTATAAAGAGCTTTATTTCCGGTTTTTAATTCTAAGGAAGAAATAATATTTGGTATGCTATAATTTATTGGATTGGCAATGTTTACGATTTGGTTTTGATAGAGCTGCTTGTCAATAATATGGTCAGCCATTGAGTAAAAATCTTCTACGTCAATAATGTTTCTAAATGCATTTTGCCAAAGATAGAAATGCAATCCGTTTTTTATATGTCTATAAAGAAAATTGAGCAGGATATGAGGATTGCTTGTAAATCCAACAATATTGGATACGCGGAAAATATGAAAATGCCTGGCCTTTTTTGTAATCAGATTTTCCATGGAAATTTTATGTTGAACATAGGCCGATTGCTGCATTGAGTCGTCATATATACTACAAGTGCTTATATAAATAATTGTTTTTTCAGAGTGTTCTTGGATGGTTTTTTGAAGTAAAGAGGCTTCTCTTTTAAACTCCGACGTATCATTATTTGATGAATTGGATACTCCTGATGCAAATATCACTACATGAATGTTGCTTATGTATTTCGAAAAACCTTTTGCTACAAGTCCGTTACCAATAACCATATATAAATGATTTTATCTCTATAATCAATATAAAGATTACTATTGTTAATTAAAGTAGATTAATTTTTCCAACAGCTTTCAGAGCAATTTTATTCCAGAAGAAATATTCGTAAAAGCTTTCGGGTGTTTCGTTGTTTTGTTGACTTTGTGCTATGATTATGGCTTCAGTGAAGGTATTAGCATCATGATTAGGAACTACAATAAGTTTATCGCCAGCTACGCTTTGCGACACGCCAATGGCTCCTTCTTCATAAGAAATGGCTGTACATCCTGCGGCTAACGATTCCACTAGTTTAGTTTTAATGCCTCCGCCTTCGCAAACAGGGTTCAGAAAAATGTCTGCTGCTACGAAATACGGGGTAATGTCATCCACAAATCCGGCATATACGATATTACTGCTTGTGTAATCTTCGAGATTCTTGTACGCTTCAGGAAGTTTGTTTCCGCATATTATTATGCGATAAGGTGAGGCTTCTCTTTGTAGGAGTTGTGGGTTAATTTGAGTAAGAATAGAGTCAAGACCATGCCTGTTGGGAGGGTAATTTAAAGTGCCGTTAAAGAGAAGTAAAGTGGTTTCTTCCGGGATATTATGCTTTTGCTTAATGAACGATTTTGTTTCTGTGATTTCTTTTTGAGTAGGAGAACTTGATCTTTCGGTTCCATAGGTTATTACAGAACATTTTTTGTGGCTAAGTTTGTAATGTTGCAAGGCATAATTCATGTCTTCAGTAGATATAAAAAAATTGTAGTCAGCCTTTGTATGAATCCATTTTTCATAAAATGACATAAGACGCCACCACCATTTTCCTGTTGATTTGAAGCGCAGTCCTTCAATATTGTGAGAATGAATAATAAGTTTTATGTTTAAGGATATCTTTAACATATACGCCAACCAGCCATAGAAAGGTTGTTCTAGCAGTAAGTGAGTAATTTTATCTTTTTTAAATGCCTTTCTAAGTTTAAAAAAATAAAATAGATTAAAATACCTGCTTTTTTTCGTACTCAAGACACTTTTTATAACGAAAGGTTCGCTTGCAGAAGGCTCATTGTTACGAGTAGTATAACAAATTATAGGTAAGTGCTTACTAAAATAGCTGAGAAAAAGATATATGCCTTTTTGTCCCCCCATTTTTGCAGGCATGATTTGATATGATACAAGAGATGCTATTCTATTCACACGCTTTGTGTTTATGGTTCTTTTCTTTGTTTTTTAAAATTTGTCCAAAATGCCATTCCAAATCCACTAGCTAACAATAGTAGAACGACAACCCCTCCTGCATTTGAAACAGCTTTTGCTTTTTTATACATTGCAGGCTCAAAGACAAAACGAATGGTATGCTTGCCTGCGGGAAGTGGCAGCCCTCTTAAAACATAGTTAGCTTTTATATAAGTAGCCGGTTGGTCGTTAATGTATGCATTCCAGCCCATAGGATAATAGACCTCGCTAAAGACAGCGAACTGTGGTGTAGTGCTAGTGAAACTATAGTCGAGTGTGTCGGGTGAAAAACGTACAAGTTGAATACTTGCTAAAGAATCGGCTTGTGGCTGAACAATACTGCTACTAAAGGCTTGCTGTACTACAGCAGTATCTTTGAGATTTGTATTTCCTATAGCTTGAATTTCTTCTACATCATCAGCTGCTACTTTTATGTGCTTAACAAGCCAAGCCGCTCCATAGGCATTAGGGTTAGGCATAAGCATTTGCTGACCATTCTGTGGATTGGGCGCAATTATGTACTTAGTGTTAAGCATATTTAAAATTTGCTCATTTCCCAATCCGCTATATAAGTAACGTTCTATAACATCTTGATACAATCTAAGTTTTGCAGGATGATATCCCCCAATAGCTTTATGAAAAGGTGATACTTTGTAATCAGATGCGGAAAAGCGATCGTTTCCGGCATTGTAGACTCTATAAGACAAGGAAGTGTCTTTTAAAATCTCATTGTCCAATGGCGTTTTAGTGAAGTTTTCTGATACTTGATCTTCTTTTGATTGAAAATTGTCTTCATTTAGATATTTGCTGTCAATTACCAATAAATCAATTAGCAGAATGGTTGATAATAAAATGGTGGCACCTGTAGCCTTAAGTTGATTTTTTAAGAAAAGCCATAGTGTAACGAGAATAATTGCCATAAAGCCAATTGTTCTAAAAACCTGTGCACCAAATAGAGATTGTCTGTCTGCTTTCATACCACTAAGTATTGCCCTTCCGGTAGCATCATTGCCACTATTATCCCAATTATTGTGGAGTATCTGACTGTCAATAGCTGAAGAATAACTTTGGCCGAGATAAAGCAAACCCAATATAGCTGTAACGCCGGCAAGTGTATAGAGGATTTTTTTAAAGTTTGTTTTTAATGATTCACGGCTATTTTTTGCAAAAAATAACTGTTGTATGGTGAGCACTGCTGTAAGCGGTAATGTAAATTGAAGAATTACCAACGCCATAGAGGGGGCTCTAAACTTATTATAAGCTGGTAGGTTTTCGAATAAAAAGATATTAAAGCCAGGAAAAAATTTACCCCATGACATTAGTATCCCTAATAAGGATGTAACTAGCAGTGCCCATCGTAATGGATGTTTAAGTAGTACAAAGCCCATAATTCCCAAAAGGCAGATGATAGCACCCATATAGGCTGGACCGGAAGTGCTTTCCAGGCCGCCCCAATATCTTGGTAATCCGGAAGCAACTTGCATGGCGCTTGATTCAGGGATTCCTATATTTGCAAGTTTATTTACTACATGAGAATCGTCTTTCAGCGTAGCACTACTGCTGCCGCCAAAAGCGTTTGGCATAAGTGCAACCAGAGGCTCTGTGAGAAAAAAGCTATATTGAAAGGCATAGGAAGTATCTAATCCTTGTGTTTTTTCTGTTTTTACATTATTTCCTTGAATGCTAATGGATTTTCCGCCTCTTATAGTTGCTTTAGCATATTCCGCAGCGGTAAAAAATGGGAAGCTACAGGCAGCAATAGCAGCAGCAGCAGCAATAACTGTGAGTCCAAAAGAAATACCCAGATGTTTCCATTCTTTTTGTCGAATCCAGCTAATTACATAAGTGATAGTAATTGCGGCTGCTATGATAAACAAATAGTAACTTATTTGAGGGTGATTGGAACTCACTTGTGTCACAGTTGCGAGTGTTGTTACAGCCAGTCCTAACCAGTATCTTTTTGTATAAATTAGAATTAACCCGGCTATTAATAAGGGCATATAAGCAATAGCCAATATCTTGGTCATATGCCCTGCACTTAAGATAACGGGATTATAAGTGGAGAAAGCATATGCAAGTCCTCCCAATATTCCTACTACAGGATGCAGCCCAAGTGCCATACAAAGAACATATAGACATAAGGCTGCTATAAAAAATTGGTGAACGGGATCAGGCAATCCTAATGAAAATATTTTTTGAAAATCCGGTATAACACTTTTGCCACCCATGATGATCTGGTAATTAGGCATTCCGCTAAAAACATTTGCATTCCATAAAGGGAAGTGACCATTCGCTGCTTTATAATCAAAAGCATTTTGTGCCATGCCCTTCCAGCCCAATACGTCATGCTGATTTAATACATTACCTTGTAACGCAGGGTAGCAAAAAATGAGTGATACAATTAAAAATATAAGTATAGCAATAATATGGGGGAGTGCTTTCTTTATATAATCCTGTTTCATCAGCTTTTCGGCTTTATGGATGATTTTTAATTAATTGCAGCACAAAAATGCCGCCACCTTTAAGCTGACAAAATAATGCTATTTTAGACGAAAAAAACGGATGCGCTGGTTATTATTTTTATC